>CALWWO010000109.1 GCA_944385265.1 uncultured Oscillospiraceae bacterium | reverse complement strand
CCGGATTATACCCGCAGCACTCTTTCGCTCCCTGAAATTCAATGCGATAAAATTCATCAAAAACAGGTATGTCTTTTAGCGACTGTTCGCCGAAAATCTCCGAAAATTTTTTCCAAAAAACAGTTTCGTTATTCTGCGCGCCGTCATTGCGCACCATGGCGGCAGTACCTGCCCAAACTGCTTCTATGAGCTTCTTCGGATCATAGCCGAGCGGTGCGACCTTTTTTGTCAGCAGTCTGAAATATCCTTTTACAAATTCCTCCTGATCCATGGGAAGCAGCGTTCCATCCAAATCAAATAGAACTACCTTAATATTCATTGTCTACACACCTCTGTCAGTTTCAATTTTGCTGTTCGATATAACGCATCTATGTTCAAAAAATTCCTTCTTTATCCATACTATAATGTCATTATATTTACAATAATAATTTTGTCAACACGGCGCATATGCCGGAAAATCGGTGTATTTTAGACTTGCTACAGATATTTATGAAAACTCTTCGGCTTCTCAGAATAACCCATGATGTAAGCGGCAATATAAACAAAAAAAGCGCAGCCCCGAGGATTCGCTGGACTGCGCTTTTATATATTCTTTGTATTTTACTTTGCTGCAAGTCCCAGTGCATCTGCCATGCGCACCAGTTCGTCTCTGATATGTATGTGCTGCGGACATGCCTGCTCGCATTTGCCGCATTTGATACATTCGGTCGCCTGCTTCGCGCCGTGACCGCCTACGAGCCAGTTTTCCTGCCGTTTGGCAGCCTCTATATCGCCGTAAAGCGTGAGCATATTCATCGCGGTAAACGAGCCTGATATCCCTATATTCATCGGACATACTTTCGCACAGTAATTGCACGTTGTGCACGGAATGAGCGGTATCTTGTTTAGTTCCACCTGCGCTTCGCTAATAACTTTTCTATCCTCGTCGGTCAGACCTTTAAAGTTTTTCATGTAAGAAAGATTGTCTGCCATCTGCTCCACACTGCTCATACCTGAAAGTACGGTGATGATCCCCTCGAGGCTTGCTGCAAATTTGATTGCCCATGAAGCGTATGATGCATTCGGATCGGCGCGGTCGAACACTGCCTTTACAGGCTCGGGCGGGTTAGCTAGCATACCGCCCTTTACAGGCTCCATAATAATTACCGGCTTACCATGACGGCGGGCAACCTCATAGCACTCTCTTGATTTTATCGCATAATTTTCCCAGTCGGCATAGTTTATCTGAAGCTGTACAAACTCCATTTCCGGGTGACTCTTAAGTATCTCGTCAAGCTCCTCCGGCGTTGAGTGGAAGGAAAATCCCACGTGGCGGATGAGTCCCTCCGCCTTCTTTTCCTGCACCCATCTCCACATATCAAAATCATCAAAAACCTTAGTGCGGCTCTCGCCGAGATTATGGAGCAGGTAGAAATCAAAATATCCCGCCCCGGTCTGCTTCAGGGACGTTTCAAACTGCGATATAGCATCCTCGCGCGTTTTGCAGTTTATCCATGCGGCGTTTTTCGTCGCAAGCTGATAACTGTCGCGCGGATATCTTTCTACAAGCGCTTTCCGGATAGCGTCCTCACTGCCGGCATATGCCCAGGCTGTATCAAAATACGTAAAACCTGCTGACATAAACATGTCTACCATCTCTTTAGTCTGCTCTATATCAATATCCTCTCCATTTTTTGGAAGGCGCATAAGTCCGAATCCCAATTTTTTTATATTTTCTCCCAGATATGCCATTGATTACTCTCCTTTTTCAACTAAATATCCGTTCAGCAAAGCGGCTAAATGTGCTTTGCAAAACTCCTCCGTACGCTTCTTGTAACTGACTTTTCCGCCGCTCAGCGCCCAACAGAGCATCTGCCCGTAAAGCAGTTCGACAATGTCGGCCGCAAAATTTTTTATCGGCGTGCCTTCTTTAAGCTCCCCCGCCTCAAGCGCGAGCTGTAACAAACGGTACACATCCGCCGAGTCCTTTGTGAGCTTGTTTATGCCGATCTCAGATATATCGGGGTCTACAACATTTTTGACCCATTCCTGTGCAAGCTTCACGCTGCTTTTTTCGATATACTCTGCAAAATGTATCATATAATTTTCAAGTTTTTCGATTACTGTACCATCTTGCTTTTCAGCGTTTTCAAGAATCTCGTCGAACATTCCGCGGCTAAGCTCGAACACGATATCCTCTTTGCGTTTAAAATACGTATAGAATGTCCCTTTTGAGACGCCGCACGCCTCCGTCATCTCCTCTACCGACGTATTTGCAAGTCCTTTCTCGCAAATGATGTCTTTTGCGGCGTCTACAAGCTTTTTCCGCGTTTCGGCTGCGGCAATCTGCCTGTTGGTCACTTTTATCCACCTCCTTTTTCATTTTTGCGGATAAATTTCACCTATGGATTTTAATGCTATTGTATCACAGTCAATGACTTTAAGTCAACCATTCTTTTACCATATCCGCTTTTATATCTAATAATACAAAAATGATCCCGCACCTGCGTGTCGACGCAAGCGCGGGACCTATTTTAATTTACCTGCCGTGTGAGATATATTTTAGTTTTTCTTGCTGCTTTTCTTGTTTTTGTATTTGTAAACTGCTACCTCAATAAGCACCATTGCGGAAGCGCAAAGCAACGAGATATAAAGAGCTACTGAATTTGTATCTCCTGTGCTTGGAATATCGGAGGGATCTTCCGGATTTGTCTCGTCAGCCGGCTTTTTGAGCGTCTCTGTCATCTCCTCGCCGCATATGCTGCACACATATTTGACGTAGCCGTCCTTATCGGCTGTCGCCTCGACCCTCTCGGTCTCAACATAGCGGTGGGCTTCTTCATCACTTGCGGCTATGAGGTTTATGCGACCCGTGCCGTACGGATTCGAGTAGAGCTCCGCCGGAATTGTTCCGCCCAGATCCTCCTGTAAGTACTTGATGAGCAGATCCTGATCCTTGCCGCAGTCGACCTCTATGACCTTGGCATCTTTAAACATCGTGTATCCGTCGCCGCCGCTCTGCAGTGTGTAAGCGCTGCCGACAAGCGTGTAAGTTGCGTTCGGGTCTATTGCAACACCGTTCACCTTGACATTCTGGACACGGCGCGCTT
>CALWWO010000108.1 GCA_944385265.1 uncultured Oscillospiraceae bacterium | reverse complement strand
TTATCCATATCTGCCCGTCGCGGCAGCCCAAAACGCCGTCGCGCCACCACAGATTCAGCATGTCGGGCGATTGATTTGAGCCCATTCTGTAGTCAAGGTCCCACAGATTAAGACCGCCGTCCAGCTTATCAAATCGCACGGTCCGCCTTTCCCGCATATCGGGCATTGAAGAGAGCTTTACTTTAAATTTATCACTCAATGTTCAAATCACCTCACATATCCGCGGAGTATTCGTTTAGTATCGATATGTTTTCGGCTTGCTGCGGCAGTTCAAGCCTTTCAAGCTTTGCCTCAAATTCGTTGTACAGTGCCGTGTAGCCGAATTCGTTGTCGTCGAGCATAAGATGTGCCGCGACATAATACGGCACGGCAATGTGCGTATCGGGAGTGTTGTCAAGCTCATCACTGTCAGCCGGGGGATCAGACAGCGCGTGCGGATAACGGTAGTATTCAAGGATGCCGCTCTCAAGCTCGCGCGGTATAATGATCTTCCCGTTCCCTAAAATATTCGCGGCGTTGAATCTCCTCACGCCGCCGTCCGAGTCGCATACGATACCGCCGTTTTTGAACTTATATAAACCGGCGGGCGGCTCGTATACCATGTACTCACCAAGTTCCTCTCCTGCGAGCTCAGACAGCTTTATGCAGTCCGGGATAGGGCGCACGGTGGTGGCGATGTACATAACGGCGTCATCGACAAGAGCAGGGATCCTGTTTAAATAATCCTGCTGGTCATTGTAATGGGAGGGAAGTATATTCCCGGACAGGGAATATCTATTTATAAGCTGCAGCGCGTAATTTTTTACCCAGCCGTAGGTCATTTTTATCATCTCCGTTTCGTTTATAAATGAAATCCATGGCGCAATATGCTGCGCCATGGATTTGGGGTATATATAGTTCTTTGCTCCTTTGCCTGTGATCGCGCTAAGCGGGAGAAGGGCGTCAACCGATATTCAGTATCGCATCGCCGCAGGCGATCGGCTTATTTGAGGAGTTTACCTCTATTACGCGGACGACCGTATCGGTGCTGCCCGGGGTTATCTCAACGCCGTTAGCCGTAAGCTGCGTCCAGTTGGATACGGTGGTTGCCGTGTCGTATGTAACTGCTTCAAGTCCCGCGTAAGAGGACGCCGTATCGTAATACCATTTGTTTGCGCTGTCCTCCAGCGTGCCCGGGATGACCATGACGGAGGATTTGCCTTCAGACGTACCGGCGGTCTGTACAGTCAAGACCTTCAGCACGGCCTGCGAGCCGTGATAATATATGCCGTCCGCTTTTTCATTCAGCACGAAAACGTCGTATATAACGCGTCCTTCACAAAGCCAGCCTGATATTCCCGGCGGGTTATCATGGATTCTGTAGTCCTCAAGCTGCTTTGGCGCAGTCGCCGCCTGCGGATGCGCGAGTATAAAAGCACAGCCGGCGGGCAGCCTGCCGGACGCGACGCGGACGATCTTGCAGCCGTCAACCTCGCCGAGCACGCCGCGTACCGTCATGTCCTGAGAGCTGTCGGAATATTTCATGAACGCGCCGTCCTGCATAAGAAGGTTTGCAAACGCGTATGAGCAGAAGGCGACTCTGCCCTTGTCCGGCACATTTTTGTTGCCGAGCGTCTCCTGCCCTTTAAGGAAGCTCTCGTATGCGTTTGTCTTCGTTATAGCCTCCGTGCTGTAATTGCCGCGCGACGTTGCGACGGCGGCAAGCTTTGAGAATACGTTTGTATCGTATTCCGGCACCCAGACCTCGCGTATCTGACGTGACAGGGCTTTGCCAGCGTCGGACACCATCTCCGACTGGATCTTGTCGCCCTTATCGATGATGAACGTAAACGCCCTGTCCTTCGTGAGCTTGAGCGTCTGTATCGTCCTTGTCAGATCGTCCGGAGTACCGTATCTTGACGTACCCGTCCTCTGATAATCTTTCATAGGCACGTTCTGGATAGAATACACGTTTACGGTATCAACACCTGTGAATTCGTAGTCGTTATTGAGAGCGAGGGACGCCTGAGAATCCTGATAAAATCTCTCATCGACCTGCTTTGCATAGCGTTTTGCTAAATTAGTTCCGCCTGCCATTTAAATCATTCCTTTCAAAAAATAAAAATATATCCTAAAATTTCATCACCAGTTGTCCGCATTAAAACCGGCGAGGAAATCATCGGACGGAGAAGTGTCGGTGGCGCCGCCGCCGTATACGCCGCGGACGGGCGCCTTTAAAGAGGTTTGAGCGTTTTGCCGCATTGCTTCGCGTTCGCGCGAGGCTTTCGTATTCTCCCCGTACTGCTTTATATAGCTGCGGCGCTCATATTCCCGGTATGCCTGTACAAGATCCTTTCCCATGGTAAAATCAGCGACCACCTCGTCCGGTATCTGCCTGCCTTTCATCTCAGGGCAGTATTCAAGAAGCTTTCTTACCTCACCGCTGTAATCGCGGTCATCGCCGCCCTCCGGCACTTCCGGCAGCGCTTCGGAAAGCTCTGCGGCTTCTGCGTCGCTATCTTCACCGTCAGACGAGACGGCAGTATCCGTCTCAAAAGCGGCAGGGATATCCTGCTTCATTTCTTCCAGCATGTCTTTTCTGTCAATTTCAGCCATATTTTTCCGCCTTTCTCAAATCACAGTCCTAATTTCTTTTTAAGTATGTCTCTTGTGGCTTTCGGTATCTGGTCGTAATTTCCGGCAGCTGTCAGCGCCTGCGAGCCGGCGGAGCTTCCGCTACGGTGTGAGCCTGCGGCAGCAGTGCCGCTTTCAATCGTCCCATCCTGAAGCTTCTGCTTTAAAGATTCGATAAGCTCCGCTTTGCGCGGCAGAAGTTTTTCGGGAACTCTTTCAAGATACTCGATTATGTCTATCGCGCCCTCGGCGCGCAGATTGTCGAGCATCTGCATCATCGATATCTCCGAGTAATACGTCGTCGCGCCAACGTCAGCCCCTATCGACAGCCACAGGTTTTTAAATATCGAGAAGTCGAAAGTTTCCATGACGTTCTGCTGCACCTCTTCGGTCACAAGCGTTCCGCTCGCCTTATCAAAGACGGGGAGACCGTTTGAATCCGTCACCGGCGTTCTGAACGTCTTTTTCCTTATAGCAGGACGGACGCCGTAATATGTCCCCATCATGTCGAGCAGGATCGCGCCTATATTTTCGACCCACTCGTGCAGATTTGCCCTTACGTTTTCAAGCGGTATTTCCGCCGTAGACTGAAGCACCATCAGGGCTGAGGTGTTATCCATGTTGACGGAGCCGAGCTGAGCGTCCGTCGCGCCGAGACAGTCTTTTGTATAGGACATGGCTTTATCTATCGCGGCGATTATCTGATTTGACATGTCAGCCGGCTGCAAGTTTGCGGCGACGTCAGCCACGCTTTGCCCGGGCATGAGATTGCGCACCCCGATAGCCTGCCCGACCTCGTTTGACCACTGTCCGATGAGGTCGGCGTTGTAAACGGTTTTAGGAAAACCCAAAAGCTGCAAATGACGCATCACCATTGCAAACATAGTGTTGATGAATATCTGGTTCGGGATTATGCCCGTCACAAGCGCCCTGCCGTGATACTGGTTTTTTTGACGCTCCCAGTTGCCCCATGCGATCGGATAGTGCGAAAGACCGGTGTCGATATCCTCGAATATCACGCAGTCCTTTGTCGCTTTCGTGACATATACTGTCGTTATCCTCCGTGTAACAGGGCGCATTTTGTAAACGGGATTGCCGTAAAAATCCTTTATGGGCTTTCCGGCTCTGTCGAGTTCCGGAACGGGCTCTCCGTTTTCATCAAACACGATCTCTTTGACCACTTCGCCGGTTTCCTTATTTTTCACGACGGTCTCACGCGTTTTTTTGGTATAGCAGTAGCAATACAGCGCCTTGCCGCTCGTATCGTCGCCGACGATCTCGATTTTTCCGCCCTGACCCGCCTGTAAGTATGTGTCGCTGTCGCTGCGGATCTGTCCGCCATCGGACGACCCTGCGCCGTAAAGCCTACGGTATGAAGCGGCTTCCTTTTTCAGATTTTCTACCGTATCGCGCCCGATAACGAGTATATACGGCTGTTTTTCGACCTCGTGCGTATTCGGATTTCCGAACATTATATTGATGCCGTCCACAAGCTCCATACATATTTCGCCCTTGACGTTGCCAAGCGTCCCGCCGTACGGCTCAGCTTCAGGATCCCAATAAAAATGCGCGCAGTAGTCGCCGGTTTGAGCACCGTCGAAAAGCGCGTCGCGAATGCGGTAGTCTATTTTAAATTTTTCAAACAGATTGCGTACCTCCGCGGTAGCGCACTGCGCCGCGTCGCGCTCGCCGCTGTCCGCTTCACCGTAGCGCTGCAGCGGCTCAAAATTGATGGTCACTGCAGACGTTGTGAGCGATGCGATAAAAAGGCTGGCGACGCGTTTTATAATGTTGAAAACAGGCTTGGGAAGACGTGCCATCGCCTGCGTTTCAGGCAAATGCAGCCACTGGTTCCCGGCAAAAAATTCAATGTTTGAATTTACAAGCCTGTATTGATTAGGCGTGAGTCTGTTGTTATATGCTCTGCCGTCCTCATAGTATTTCCATACCTTCGTTATATCGTTTTTTGCCAAGCTGTTTACTCCTTTCGGCTGTAATCAAAATATCCGTCGGTCATTCCGTAGGCGACGGACGGGTTATACCCTATCAGCATGGAGAATGCCTCCTGCTCTTCCTCCAAAGTGCGCCGCTGACGGAGAATACGCTCTCTTTCCTGCTTTGATAGAAAAGACGTTTTCCCGTCCATAACGGCGCCGCGCCGCCCAAAAAAATAACCGGCAAAGAAAAATGCAAGCGCGACCAGCGCGCCGGAGATAAGATATAAAAATTCGTTCAAATTTACAGTTCCTCCTTCTATTGATAAACACCGTATAAAGCGTCCGAATCCAGCAAAATACTGTCGCCGTCGTTTTCAGGTCCGACAGACCGGCGGACGCTTTCGCCGCTTAAACGGAACAGATATGACAGAGCTTGGGTGGAGGAGTCCACCATATCGTCGTGCGCTCCATGCGGGAAAGCGGTCCACTGGTTGACATAATCTGATATCCACGATTCGTTTGCCGGCAAAAAAACATGACCTGACTCTATCGCCGGAGATACGGCGTTGACTCTTGCAATTTTTCCTCCCATCGGGTCGACCGGGATGCAGAACATTTCAGCCTGCAGGGTTTGGATTATCGCCGGACCGTTCGCCTTATCCTCGATAAGCACGGCGCGGGCTTCCGGATACAGGGACCGCACCGTGCGGACGGCGGCGCATGTCCCCGGGAAATCCAGGTGCCTGTTCATGCAGTACCTCAGATAATATGAATTGTCCTTTTTGCCCCACACTGTAATAGCTACAAAGTCGTTTTTTTCGCCGCCTTTAAACGCGGCGTCGACCGAGATCACCTCAACGGCGAAGTCTGAAATATTTTTCGGATCATAGTATTTCCACCAGTTTCTCAGTACGATGTTGCCGCCTTCAATGCGGGGGCTGCATTGATAAAGAGCAGCCCATGCCCTTGCTCCGCCGACCGGATCGTTTAAATAAGCCGTTTTGAATTGCTGTAACCACTTTGCACCTTTGCCGAGCTCGGGACAAAGCGCGTCGCCGGGTTTTCGACCAAGCGGATCATTCTCCTCAGCTTCCACCAGCAGGCGTATGCGCCGGACGTTTTGCTCGGTCTTGATAAGCCTTGCGCGCAGGTCGTCCTCGTGCCACGGCGTCATTATAAGTATGACCTTTCCGCCGGCGGCAAGCCGCGACTTGAACGACGATAGCCATTCCTCCCATATAGCGTCCCTGACAATTTCGGAATCGGCTTCCCGGCGGTTTTTTATGGGATCGTCGAGCAGAATAAGATTTGCCGGATTGCCGGTAACGCCGCCCATTATGCCGCGGCTTATAAGGCGACCGATACCGTTTGAAAGCTCAAATTCCGTCATGCGGTTGACAGAGCCTAGCTCTATTCCGAAAAGCTGTTTGCCGTACCGTTTGATCTTTTCCCTATTGCGACGGCAAAAACGTTGTGCGGATTCCTCGTTATAGCTTCCGAGGATTATCCTGTGAGACGGGTGTTTACCCAGGTACCAGCTGGGAAAAGTTTCGGTTACGGTCATCGATTTTCCGTGCTGAGGCGGAGTTTCGATTATCAGGATGTCGTATGCGTTGCCGGTGTCCTCCTCCGTAAACCGCTGAAGCTCATTTGCAAGGAACTCGCTCATTTTAGTGCGTATCCACATGCTTCCGTGAATGAGAGGGAGATACTCGGCGTAGCTTCTGCGGGCGAGCTCGCGCGCGGCAAGCTCGCCTATTATCTTGTCATAGCTGTTCAAACGTCATCGCTCTGCCTTCCGGATGCCAGCATTTTAAGCTCCAAGTCACTTAAAGAGGACAGATCGATGGATTCAAGCGGCTTGACGCTTAAATCATTGGACTGATCCTCGCCCATTGTGTCGCGTATGTACTTGAGTGCCGTTATATTGCCGCCGGCTGCCTCTCTTATTGCGGCAAGGCTTATTTGACCGGCAAAATTAGGGTCGATACCAAGCTCCGTTAGCAGCTTCCGCTGCTTTTCATCGTCTACCTCAAGCGCAAGGAGCTCTTTTAATATCGCGCCTTGCGTCTTGTGCGGCTTTTTTACTTTTGCGTTTAAAGCGTCGCCCTGAGCAAAAGCACAGTTTTCGCTTTTACCGGATCCCGAAAAAGAGTTTAAAATTTTATCGTTCAAGCGTTATCCTCCTCCCTGCGATAAAATGAAAAAGACCCGCGGTAGCTCAGCTCCGATAGCGCATATACGCGGATCGAAGACTGAAAACCTCGGTGTCTTTTCTGATTTATATAATACGTTCTTATTTTAAGCGCGTCAACAAAGTTGCACAGCGAAGTTGACAGCCGCTCAAAAGCTGTTATACTTTAACACGGCACAGCGACAATCGCCGCTGTCTGCACTTTGATGAACAGCGCGGGTTTCTGCGTTTATGTTGATGTGAAGAGGCTTATGCGGCAGTGCAGAGCATGATAGGCGCGCTTGTAATGCTCGCCGGATGTATTGAGCTGCCGCTCATAAACGGTGCAAAGGAAGAGCTTATATGTGTTGGCTAGCTTCTTATAATTGCGCTGGGGCTGAATCTTATCAGCGTTGCGAAGATAAAGACGAAAAACTATCTGCCCGCGATATTTTTCGCGCCGTTTACAAGTATGCTTGCAGGGAGCATACTGTTTTTATCCTGAATATAGGATTTTGCGCCATCTGTTATGGGCGCTTATTATACATAAAAAGCACCCGCGCGGATCTTGTGCATCCGCGCGGGTGCTTTTGGCTTTTATGGATGAAGCTAGATAGAAACAGCCGAGGTTACACCGTGACGTCTTTTAGCCATTTTTTGCTCGCAAACCTCCACGTGACAAGGAAATCCTTGATGACGAAGTCGAGGTTTAAGCAGAGATACACTGCCCAAACGGGAAAGTTGAAGACTAATCCTGCGAGATATCCCATCGGAGCCGATACGAGCCAGACAAACACCGTATCGGCGATGATCAGAAACCGGGTGTCGCCGCCTCCGCGCAGCACGCCTTTTGACAATAGGCTGTCAAGACATCGGAAGACAAGCAAAACGCACATGACCTCCAGCATCTGTGTGGCGTACGTTATCGTGAGCGGCTCCAGATCATAGAAGCCGAGGATGAAATCTTTTATAAAGAACAACAGCGTACCGGATACAACGCCTATCGTGAGCGAGAGGGCGATAAAGGTCTTGCCGTGCTCGTAAGCTTTTTTCATACCCTCCGAGCCTATCGTATTGCCGATAATGATGGAAGCGGAAGCCGACATTGAAGAAGAGGCGATAGAGACCGCTTGATTTACAACAGCGACAATACTGTTCGCGGCGATGAACGCCTTGCCCATGTGTCCGATAACGACAGATACAAGGTTATAGCCGATAGCCATAACGCCGTCGCTCAGCAGAACGGGGAGACCGACCTTCAAATATTTTTTAAACAGCTCGCCGTCCCATCCAAACAGATGGCGGAAACGAAAGCCGATGTCCTTGTCCTTAAACAGCAAATATCCGAAAATAACGGAGAACTCAAGAATCCTGGCGATAACAGTGGCGTATGCCGCGCCGCGCATCTCAAGCCGTGGGAAGCCGAGCTCACCGAATATCATTGCATAGTTGAAAAAGATGTTTACAAAAAACGACGCCAGCGATGTATAAAGCGTGAGCTTTACGGTGCCGACGGAGCGGAGCACGCTTGTGATCGCCGTCGTAAGCCCTGTGAAAACAGCTCCGGCGGCTATTATCTGAAGATACTGCGCGCCGGCAACGATAACGTCCTCCTCGTTTGCGTAC
>CALWWO010000107.1 GCA_944385265.1 uncultured Oscillospiraceae bacterium | reverse complement strand
TCGTGCTTGCAATTAGAAAGAAATATAGTTATGATATAAAAGGTTGATTTTAACGAGAAAGTTAATTTAGCGGAGGATTTTGCCGTGAAAAAAGACGTTATATCAAAAATAGCCGAAGTTTCTGATTCACTATCAAAGGGTCAGAAGCATATCGCACAATATATACTTGAAAATTACGATAAAGCAGCGTTTATGACGGCAAGTAAGCTGGGCAATATAGTAGGGGTGAGCGAATCCACAGTTGTCAGATTTGCTGCAGACCTTGGATATGACGGTTATCCGGCAATGCGAAAAGCGCTGCAGGAGGTCATAAAGAACAAGCTTACGTGGGTGCAGCGCGTCGAGGTGTCAAAGGATCTCGTGAAAAGCGAGGATGCGCTTACAGGCGTCATGTCGTCGGACGCTGAGCGGGTCAGATTTACGTTTGAAGAGCTTGACAGAAGCGAATTCAGGCGGGCGATAGAAGCGATAACAGCAGCAAAGAACATATATATCGTCGGCTCGCGTTCCTCAACCGTGCTCGCGCAGTATATGAGCTTTTATTTAAATTATATATTTCCTAATGTGCATGTTATAAACGAAATTTCAGCCAGCGACGTTTTTGAGCAGATAATGCGGATATCGGATGGAGATTTGCTGGTGGCGCTCAGCTTTCCAAGATATTCAACGAGGACGATAAGAGCGATACAGTTCGCGATCGACAAGGGAGCTCAGATACTGGGAATTACCGACTCTCCGGAATCACCGGTCGCCGGGATATCGCACATAAAGCTGTACGCGAGGACAGGAATGCTGTCATTTGTAGACTCGCTGGTAGCGCCGCTTAGCCTGATAAATGCAATAATAGTAGAGACTGCCGCCAACTGCAATGAGGATCTGACCGATCATTTCGCCGGACTTGAAAAGGTGTGGGCGTCCTATAATGTGTATGAAAAAAACAACGGCTGATCTATGCGTGATCGGCGGCGGAGCAGCCGGTATGCTGGCTGCGGCGTCGGCTGCCGAGAGCGGCATGAATACGGTATTGATCGAGAGAAACAGGGAGACCGGACGAAAGCTGCGTATAACCGGCAAGGGACGCTGCAATGTGACAAATAATTGCACGGCAAAAGAAGTTATAGAAAATATCCCGACAAACGGCAAATTTTTATACGGCGCGGTAAACAGGTTTACGCCTGAAAACGTCATGGATATGTTTAAGAGCTTGGGCGTGCCGCTGAAGACAGAGCGAGGCAACCGCGTGTTTCCAGTATCAGACAAAGCGTTTGATATAGTGTCGGCGCTGCAAAGATATATGGCTGACACGGGGGTCGTGACGGTAAATGAGCGCGCCCTTGAGATAGATGTAGAAAACGGCGCTGTATGCGGTGTGAAAACGGATAAGGGATATTGGAAAAGCAAATATGTCCTGCTGTGCACAGGCGGACTATCATATCCCGGCACAGGCTCTACCGGCGACGGGTATCGTATGGCTGAAAAACTGGGGCATACTATAATAAAACCGGCGCCGTCGCTCGTGCCGCTTACGGCGGAGCAGGATTTCTGCGCCGAAATGCAGGGGCTGGCGCTGAAGAATGTAAGCGTCACTGTGTACAATAAGGCGGACAAGGCGATATATAGAGACTTTGGAGAGATGCTGTTTACTCATTTTGGAGTGTCGGGTCCCATCATATTATCGGCAAGTTCGCATATGCGCGACTTTGAGCGGGATAAATACTATATAAAGATAGATTTAAAACCCGCGCTTGATGAAAAAAAGCTGGACGCGAGAATATTACGTGATTTTGATAAGTTTTCAAACAGGGATTTTGCAAATTCACTGGGCGAGCTTTTAAATAAAAAGATGATACCCGTAGTAGTAAAGCTCGTTGGTATATCGGGGAATACAAAGGTGCACTCCATAACACGGGAACAGCGTATGAAGCTGCTCTCGCTGCTTAAAGGACTGCGAATAGATATAAAGGGTCCTCGTCCTATAGCGGAGGCTATCGTGACGTCCGGAGGTATAGATGTGCGCGACATAAACCCGTCCACGATGGAATCAAAAATTATAAAAAACCTGTATTTTGCCGGCGAACTAATCGACGCCGACGGATATACGGGAGGATTTAATCTTCAGATAGCGTGGTCTACGGCGTATACCGCGGCGGAAAATATTAAGGAGAGATATTATCATGAATAGGAATATCGCGATTGACGGACCGTCGGGCGCCGGCAAAAGTACTATAGCGCGGATGATAGCAAAGCATTTTGGGTATATATATGTAGATACCGGCGCAATCTACCGTTGCGTCGGGCTTTATACGCTGCGGTGCGGCGTAGACCCAAAAAATGAGGACGCCGTAAAAGCGATTCTTCCTGAAATTAATATAGAGATAAAGTACGATGATGAAGGCGTTCAGAAGATGTTTTTAAACGGCGAGGACGTGTCGGAGCAGATACGCAAGCCGGAGGTGTCGATATATGCCTCAGACGTATCGGCACTGCCGGCGGTACGCGATTTCCTGCTTGAAATGCAGCGCGCCGCGGCTAAAAATAACGACGTTATAATGGACGGGCGCGATATAGGCACCGTTGTGCTGCCTGATGCCGGGATAAAGATATTCCTAACGGCAAGTGCGGAAGAACGCGCTCGCCGCCGGTTTTTAGAACTGCGGGAAAAAGGGATAGATACGGATTTTGAAACAGTCCTAAAGGATATGAGATACAGAGACGAAAATGACAGCAGCAGGGCGGTTGCGCCGCTGAAAGCTGCGGAGGACGCGGTGATACTTGATACTTCTGATATAGGGCTTGCCGAAACGTTCGACGCGGTCAAAAAAATAGTGGAGGAACGGGTTGCAAGTGAACAGCAGTAACGTGACGGACAAAAAAGTCGACGTATTGTATAGGGTAGGAAGGGCGATCGTCGTACTATTTCTAAAAGCGTTTTATGGAATAAAGACGGTCGGACGTGAAAATATACCCAACGGCGCCGCGCTGTTTTGTGCCAATCACTCTAACTGGATGGATCCGCTTTTTCTTGCAGTTGCGGTAAACGGAAGACGGCAGCTCCATTTTATGGCAAAGAAGGAGCTGTTTGCGAATAAGTTCATCGCATGGCTTTTAGGTAAGGTAGGCGCGTTCCCGGTAGACAGAGCCGGCTCAGACGTATCGGCAATAAGAAAAGCGCTTGTACTATTGAAAAAAGGGAGCAAGGTCGGCATATTCCCAGAGGGGACGAGAGCATTGGAGGATAACGCCGTCCGCGCGAAGCCCGGCGCGCTGAAGATCGCAGAACGCGCGGCAGCGCCTGTTGTTCCGGCGTATGTCCCGCGCAAAAAAAGACTCTTTAGACGAAATACAGTAGTGATAGGAGAGGCTTATTATATAAATCCTGACAGGAAAAAGCTTACTAGCGAGGAATATGAGACGCTGGCTGACGAGCTTATGAAGAAGATAAGCGAGCTAAAACCGGCAAGCGATAAATAATGTTATACAGAGGTGCATATGGAAGTAATTCTTGCCAAAACGGCAGGCTTCTGCTTTGGAGTAAGAAGAGCGGTAAAACTGGCAGAGGAAGCGGCGGATAAATATTCGGACTGCGTGACGCTGGGACCGATCATACACAATAAGAGCGTTGTGGAAATGCTTGCGTCAAAAGGCGTGCATGAAATAGACTCGGTAGATCAGGTAAAAAACGGGCAGACAGTGATAATACGCAGCCATGGTATAGGAAGAGCCGAGTATGAGCGGCTGAGATGCTCGGGTGCGAATATAGTGGACGCGACCTGCCCGGATGTCTCAGCCATCCATAAAACGGTCATGGAGGAATCCGATCGCGGCAGGACGGTTGTCATAGTAGGGGAAAGGGAACATCCCGAAGTAAAGGCGATTGCCGAGTGGTGCAAAAAGCCCATAATAGTGGAAAATGCCGAAGAAGCGGAAAAACTGTTGGAAAGCGGCGAAATAAATAAAGATGAGCCGATAGTCGCGGTGTCGCAGACGACCGGGAACAAAATAAATTTTGAAAATAGTGTTAACTGTCTAAAAAAACAGTGTACAAACATAAAAATTGCTGATACAATATGTAGAGCGACGTCAATGCGCCAGGAGGAGGCGCGCCAGCTTTCAAAAAATTGCGATGCTATGATAGTCATCGGCGGAAATCACAGCGCAAACAGCAAGCGGCTTGCCGATATCTGCAGGGAGAATTGCAGTAAGGTGTTTTTTATAGAGGATGCGTCAATGCTGGATGTAAGTGAACTTGACGGCGCCAAAAAAGTTGGAATCACTGCGGGTGCAAGTACGCCTGCGTGGAGTATAAAGGAGGTCTACCATAAGATGATTGAGGAAAATAAGGTCGCTATGACCGAAAATGAACAGCAGGAAGAAAAAATTCAGGAGGTGGCTGAGGAGAACGAGAAGACTTCTGAAGTTGAATCTTTCGAAGAAATGCTTGAAAAATCTATCAAAACTTTACATACAGGAGAAAAAGTCACCGGCGTTGTCGCAGCGATTACGGGAACGGAAGTCACTGTCGATTTAGGCACGAAGCAGTCCGGGTATATTCCGTATACAGAACTTTCGGACGATCCTAACGTAAAGCCTGAGGATATCGTTAAGGTCGGCGATGAGATTGAGACATACGTTATGCGTGTAAACGACGTGGAGGGTACCGTAATGCTCTCCAAGAAGAGAATAGACGCAGCAAAAGCATGGGACGTCATAATCGACGCCATGAACGACAAGACCCCGATGGAGGGTATCGTCGTTGAAGATAACAAGGGCGGAGTAGTCGCGTCAGTCGGCGGTATCAGAGTGTTCATTCCCGCATCCCAGACGGGACTCGCGAAGGACGAGCCTATGTCCACGCTTTTGAAGAAAAATGTCAAGCTGCGTATTACAGAGGTCAATCAGGCGCGCCGCCGCGTTGTCGGCTCTATCAAAGCTATAGCCAATGAAGAGCGCAGGGCGCGCGTAGAGCAGATATGGAACGAGATAGAGGTCGGCAAACGCTATAACGGCGTTGTCAAATCCATGACGAGCTACGGCGCATTCGTGGATATCGGCGGTATTGACGGTATGGTGCACGTATCGGAACTCAGCTGGAGCAGGATCAGGCAGCCGTCAGACGTGCTCTCTGTCGGCGATAAAATAGAAGTATACGTGATCTCGTTCGATAAAGAAAAGAAAAAGATCTCCCTCGGATATAAGAATCCGGATGAGAATCCATGGCTTGTATTTACGAATAAATATGAGATAGGCAGCGTTGCAAACGTAAAGATAGTCAAGCTTATGCCGTTTGGCGCTTTCGCTGAGATCGTGCCGGGAGTTGACGGGCTTATCCATATATCTCAGATAGCCGATCGCAGGATAGGAAAGCCTGAAGATGTGCTTACTGAAGGACAGATGATAGACGCCAAGATCATCGATATAGATAACGAGAATCAGAAGGTATCGCTGAGTATCAGGGCGCTTATAGCTCCGGCACAGAAGGAAACGCCTGTTGCGGAAGATACGGGCGATGCGGTCGTTTACGATACTGAGACGGCAGCGGCTGGCGATTATGCCGTCGAAGAAGAGGAGACCGAGGCTGAATAACAGAAAAAATAGGTCAAAATAAACAAAATCCCGAAAATTCGTCGAATTTTCGGGATTTATTTGTTGTGTGGGTGTTGCTAAAAAAGGGGGAATGGGTTTATAATAAAATTACATAGATTATAAGCAAAAATGAGAGGAGGGTTCGTTTTGTTTTCAGCCGGGGATAAAATAGCCCATCCCATGCACGGTGCGGGTATTATTGAAGGCATAGAGGAGAAGAAGATAAACGGGCAGGTCAGGAAGTATTATGTTTTGCGGTTGACTGCCGGCGGGATGACGGTGCTTATACCG
>CALWWO010000106.1 GCA_944385265.1 uncultured Oscillospiraceae bacterium | reverse complement strand
GACTCGGTTATTTTAACGTCACGGAGCAGACAAGACAGCAGCAGACAAGCGAAAACCGCAAAATGTACCAGGGGCTTCCCGTTACAAGCGCGGCGCTTCTCATCCCTATACTGTATCTTATAACGCTTCTTATCGACGGCGTTACCGTGCCCGTTTTCACAGTAGGCATGCTTGTTATAGGGGTTCTTTTCATCGCAAATATAAGGGTCAAAAAGCCGGGCAACAAATTTGCCGCCATTTTGATTGCGCTCGGCGCGGTTGTCGCCGGACTATATGTTTACGTCATGCTCAGATGATGCTCCTTTCGCGCTTTAGCATGGCAAATCGATGATAAATCGGCGAAAAAATGTTTTATTTTTAGTATAAATTTGAGTTGATAAAAACCGTTTCATGGATTATACTTTTTGCATAAATATTATATAAAGGAGAAAAAGCTATGTACAATCGTGTTTACAACTTCTCAGCCGGCCCGTCGATGCTTCCCGTGCCGGTGCTCGAAAAAGCCCGTGATGAAATGTTGAACTATCAGGGCTCCGGTCAGAGCGTAATGGAGATGAGTCACCGATCCGCTGAGTTTGAAAATATTATAAAGGAAACAGAGGCGCTCCTGCGTGAGGTCATGAACATTCCCGATAATTACAGGGTTCTCTTCTTCCAAGGCGGCGCGTCGCTTATGTTCTGCAATGTCGCTATGAACCTGATGAAAACCGGCAAGGCTGACTATGTCACGACCGGTCAGTTCTCGACTAAGGCGTATAAAGAAGCGCAGAAATACGGCGATATCCACCTCGCCGGCAGCACAAAAGACTGCAACTTTAAACGTATACCGACTCAGGATGAGCTTGACATCCGTCCCGATGCTGATTATCTGCATATCTGCTTTAACAACACCGTATATGGGACTAAATGGTTCTACATCCCCGAGACCGGCGACGTTCCGATTGTTGCGGATATGAGCTCCTGCATACTGTCAGAGCCTGTCGATGTGTCTAAGTTTGGCGTTATCTATGCCGGAGTCCAGAAGAATATCGCTCCTGCCGGTATGGCGGTCGCCATCATAAGAGACGACCTCATCCGTGAGGACGTGCCTGTATTTGTACCCGAAGTCTGCAAGTTCTCCGTAATGGACGCGAACGGCTCCATGTACAACACTCCTCCCTGCTGGTGCATCTACATCTGCAAGCTCGTTTTAGAGCATATAAAGGGTCTCGGCGGACTTGAAAAGATGAAGGAATATAATGAGAAAAAAGCTGCCATACTTTACGACTACCTCGACAATGAGGCAAAACTCTTTAAGGCAGTCGCAGAGCCGCAGAGCCGCAGCATGATGAACGTAACGTTCAGAGCGGACGATGACGATATGAACAATAAGTTTGCCAAAGAAGCCGAAAAAGCCGGATTTGTCAATCTCAAGGGTCACCGTTCCGTCGGCGGCATGAGAGCCTCCATCTATAACGCAATGCCGATCGAAGGTGTTGAAAAGCTCGTTGAATTCATGAGAAAATTCGAGGCCGAAAATCTATAAAATATTTAATAATAAAAATCGCCCCTGACGTTTTTGACGTCAGGGGCAATTTTATTTGATCATATTGTTTAAAGTCTTTTTAACACAATAACGCCGATCGGTCTTTTACAGCAGTGAGATCCCCGCCTCTGCGCACTTTTTTATAGTGCTGTCATCCCAGAGACTGACTTGAACCTCTCCTATATGCGCAGTACCTGTTATAAGCATACATAGTCTTGACTGCCCGATACCGCCGCCTACCGTGAGAGGAAGCTCACCATTTAACAAAAGCTTATGAAAATAGCTGTTTTTACGCGCCTCACAGCCCGCCTCTTTAAGCTGGTACGCGAGTGACTTTTCGTCGACCCTTATGCCCATTGAGGATATTTCAAAAGCATCCTGAAGTACATCATTCCATACGATAATATCGCCGTTTAACGCCCAATCGTCATAATCCGGCGCCCTGCCGTCATGCGGATTGCCGGAGCGCAGCTTTCCGCCTATCTGCATGATGAATACCGTTCCGTATTCCTTAGCCGCTACGGCTTCACGTTCACGCGCCGCAAGCTCCGGATATTTGTCCTCAAGGTCTTGTGATGTGACAAATGTCACTTCCCTTTTTATCTCTGTTTTAAGGTTCGGGAACTGTTTTTGCACATTTTCATTTGTATCACAGACAGCGTCTACGATACGCCTTACTATCTGCTTGAGAAATTCTATATTGCGCTCTTCTGAGCATATTATACGTTCCCAGTCCCACTGGTCGACATAGATCGAATGAGTATTGTCAAGCTCTTCATCACGCCTTATCGCGTTCATATCAGTATAAAGTCCCTCACCAACATGAAAACCGTATTTTTTAAGTGCGAGACGTTTCCATTTAGCAAGCGAATGTACGACTTCAGCTATCGTGCCGGTCTCGGCTATGTCAAACTCCACAGGGCGTTCCACCCCGTTTAAATTATCGTTAAGGCCGGAGTCCTTCGCCACAAAAAGCGGAGCTGAAACGCGTCTCAGGTTGAGCACGTCTTTTAATTTTTTCTGAAATTCCTGTTTTACGAGTTCGATTGCCCTCTGCATATCATAGGGCGATAGCGGCGCTTTATACCCGGCTGGAATATATGTTTTGCTCATTGTCCACCTCTCAAGCGATATTTATTGATGGTAATATGACAAAAAGTCCCCAAATCTGTCGATGACCGCTTTCAGTGTATCGACATCCGCAAGATATACAATCCTAAAGTGGTCAGGAGCAGGCCAGTTAAAGCCTGTACCGTTTACTATAAGAATTTTCTTATCGCGTAAAAGATCTATCGCAAACTTTTCATCGTCGGTTATGTTAAACCGCTTTGCGTCGATTTTCGGGAAAATATAAAACGACGCCTTCGGCTTCACTGCACTCATGCCGGGAATCGTGTTGATCGCCTCGTATATGTAATTTCTCTGCTCATAGAGTCTCCCGCCCGGAATACAGTCTGGATCAGGGAGTTTATCATCGAGCGCCGCCTTGACGATAGTCTGCGCAGGCACGTTAGAGCAGAGCCTCATAGACGCTAGGACATTAAGCCCCGCAATGAAGCCCTCGGCATTCTCCCGTGGCCCCGACAGCGCCATCCAGCCGCAGCGGTATCCGCACGCCCTGTGTGATTTTGAAAGGCCGTTGTACGTTATGCAAAATACATTTTCAGCTACAGCGGCGGTCGAGATATGCTCTATGCCGTCCATTGCAAGTCTGTCATATATCTCGTCCGAAAATAATATCAGCTCGTTTTTCTCCGCAATCGCCGCAATTTCCTGAAGTATCTCAAGCGGATATATCGCACCCGTAGGGTTATTCGGGTTTATAATGACAAGCCCTCTTGTCCTTGGCGTGATTTTTTTCTTGATATCGTCTATATCGGGCATCCAGTCCGATGACTCATCACATATATAATGTACAGGTTTGCCGTTAGCAAGTGCAACAGAGGCTGTCCATAGAGGATAGTCAGGCGCCGGTATAAGTATCTCGTCCCCGGGGTTTAACAGCGCCTGCATCGTATTTACTATAAGCTCGCTGCATCCGTTACCGAGGTATATATCATCGACCGTAAGCCCTTTGATACCTTTTGCGGTGTCGTACTTAAGTATTGCTTCACGCGCTTCCAGTATTCCGGCGGAATCAGAATACGCGTCGGCAATAGAAAGATGATCTTTCAGTACGTTTACGATTCTTTCCGGCGTATGAAACCCAAAAACAGCCGGATTTCCGATGTTAAGCTTTATTATATGTTCTCCTTGTGCCTCAAGCCTTTTAGCCTCGTCAAGCACAGGGCCTCTTACGGCATAACTCACGTTTGCCATTCTGTCCGATTTATTTAAATTATATTTCATGACGCTCCTCTACCGTTTACTTAAAAATTTTTGATCGAGTTTTTCCAAAGCTGCTTTTCCAACTTCGGTCGTCGTCGCACTTCCGCCGAGATCCGGCGTAAGCATCCCCCTCTCTGAAAGCAGCTCTTCAATAACGTCTATGATTAATTTTCCCCATTCCTCATAACCAAGATGATCCATCATCTGGCTTACAGACCAGAAAGTTGCAAGGGGGTTTGCGATATTCTTCCCCGCAATATCGGGAGCAGAGCCGTGTATCGGCTCGAACATCGACGGATATTTGCGTTCTGGATTGATGTTCGCGCCCGCAGCAAGCCCCATTCCCCCTGAAATGGCAGCGCCGAGATCCGTCAATATATCGCCAAAAAGATTCGATGTAACTACGACCTGAAATCTTTCCGGCTGCCTTACCATAAACATTGAGGCAGCGTCAACAAGAAGCGACTCTGTCTGCACATCGGGATATTCTTCTTTAATTTCATTAAAGATCTGATCCCAAAAAACCATTGAGTAATTAAGCGCATTGCCCTTGCTTATACTGGTGAGTTTTTTACCGTATTTTCTGGCAAGCTCAAAAGCGTATCTGATGACTCGCTCACAGCCGACGCGCGAAAATACCCCGTCCTGGATGACGACCTCATTAGGCTTGCCCTTGAACAGCCAGCTTCCGCTTCCGGCATATTCGCCTTCGCTGTTTTCGCGGACAAAAAGCATATCTATATCCCCGCGCTTTACGTCCTTTAACGGACACGGCGCTCCGTGAAGCAGCTTAACAGGACGCAGATTTACATACTGGTCGAACGATTTTCTGATACGCAGTAGAAGATCCCAGAGCGATATGTGATCGGGTACATCAGGCCTGCCGACGGCGCCGAGGAATATAGCGTCAAAGCCGGAAAGCGTCTTTATACCGTCTTCAGGCATCATACGTCCTGTCTCAAGGTAATAATCGCATCCCCACGGGAATTCGGTTATCTCAAAACTGAATGTACCGTCAAGCTCGGCAATATGCCGCATCATTTTCAGGCCTTCGCCGACGACCTCCGGGCCTATACCATCGCCTGCAATAGCTGCTATTTTATATTTTTTCATCAAATCACTTCTTTTGTAATATTTTGTGAAAAACAAACCGCGCTGTATTTCAGTATACGGTTTTAGCGTTGCAATGTCAACCGCGTATTATAAAGAACGTCTATAATTTTCATTCTCCAATCAGCGAGGCCGCCAGGGCAAGTTCGCTGTCACGGTCATTTTCGATATTGCCGCAGAATATATTTTCAAGCAGTGCGTTTAATATCCCGCCTATCTGCGCGCCGTGTGCGCCGAGCTTTATAAGATCGTCGCCGTTCACTTTTAGATCTGAAACATTAAAACATTTTTCGCGGCGCAAAATATCTGTCAGGTCCTTTTCAAATGACGCATATGTGTTACTGTTCCTGCCTCCGAAGACCTGATACAAATGCTTTAGTTTACATACAAATTTAATGCCGTACGAGGATATAAGTTTTCTGATCTCATATTTCGATGTCGGTATACCCCTTCTGCAATTTAAAAAAAGGCTGAGTACCTCTTTTGTAACATCAGACGGGAGTCGAAGCTTTTTTATATCCGGGCGCATATCCTCCGGCTGAGTATGACACGAGGCGACCCTACACAAAACAGCGGCAAGCCTGAGAGAAAAATCATGCGGGATTGTGTTCAAAAAAGAATAATCTCGGCCTTCCGCAACAGGCGATACATGTTTAAGAATACTGGCATATTCATTCAGTATAGATCCCGCCTGCCGCGATAGCAGTATCTCTTTAAATTCCGGCAATATCCTCTCGGGAGGAATTTCGTTTAAAAGGCCGCAGTACACAAACGCGGTGGCTTTCGTATCGCGTGACAGGATAAATCCAAACCGGCCGGCAAACCGAATGGCTCTGAGAATGCGCAGCGCATCCTCGTTAAAGCGGGTTTTCGGATTACCGACACACTTTATGACACCATGCATTAGGTCGCGCCGGCCGTCGAAAATGTCGACAAGCCCCTCCTCCGCGTTATATGCCATAGCGTTGATTGTAAAATCTCTTCTGGCAAGATCATATTCTATATTCTTTTCAAAGCGCACATTATCGGGATGACGGTGGTCTGAATAGATTCCCTCAGATCTAAACGTCGTGATCTCAAAAACCTCGCCGTTAAAGATCACTCCGAACGTTCCGTGCTTAATCCAATTGTGGATCTTATCAAATTCATCAAAAACCGTCGCCGTCTCCTCCGGCGTCGCTGATGTGCAGATGTCCCAGTCCTTCGGCTCAAGCCCAAGTATTGAATCTCTCACGCAGCCGCCCACGATATAGGCTTTATAGCCGCTCGCATTGAGCTTGTTTATGAGGTAAAGCGGTTTTTCGGGAATCGCGATCATAATAGCTCCTTAATATTGCAAAACTATGCCTTAGTACAGCCTGCGCCGCAGCCGTGGCAGAGCTCAAACTCCGTCCCATCGTATACGACAAGGGCATTCGGGAGGTCGAGCTTCCTCGCCGCCTCTATGTCAAACAGTTTGCCCGGCGTCATATGGATAGGTACAACATGTTTCGCACCAATATATCTTGCACACTCGGCCGCCTCCTGCGGTCCCATGTTATATACCCCGTCGATCGGCAGGAAAATATAATCAAGCTGCATTTTCGGCATTTCTTCCTTCATGTAATCGGTCATAGACGTATCTCCGGCAAAGTATATCTTAAAATCATCGGCCGCAACAAGATATCCAACGCACGAACTTAAATCATGATTTGGGTTGTTCCCCGCCGGAACGGCTATTATAACGACATCCTTTATTATTTTTGTCTGATATTCGCCGTCTATAAGCATATTTGCAGGACGAAATATTTGCACATCATCTTTTTTTGCGACCATGTCGACTTGATTGTGGTCTGCATGCTCATGTGATACAAGTATTACATCCGCGGGGATATCATAACCAGAACCTGCGTACGGGTCTATATATACCACAGTACCCTTTCTGGAGATAAGCCTCAAGCTGCCATGTCCCTGATAAAGAATTTTTGCCATTTAAAACACTCCTGTCAATATTTCAACTGTTTATCGATCCACTCCATAATTAGATCGACGACATATTCCGTCTGCGATTCCGACAGTTTCTCGCCGGGCATTATCCCGTGCCATTTATACAGGCATTTCCTGCAGCAGGTCGCCGTAGCATGCTGCGCTATAAATACAGGGTGTCCACGCATCGGCGTCTGCTTCCCGTCATTTGGGATAACAGCGGGAGCAAGTCTTTTTCCGATAAAATCATATGCATGAAGCCTTATGGTGTCCATTCCCTTTTTATTTATATATTCCAAATCTTTGCTGCTGAGCTTGAACCTGCTTCTAAAATTGGATTTTGAGAGCGATGCAAGCATTTGATCGATCTGCTGACGCTGACTGCTGTTTTCTATCATGATTCCGCTCCAAAATGTCATCTGTTATGGCTGCCTGCATAAGCAGGAGAGAAAATAGATTTAAATTTTAATGTATACCCATACATTTAATATTATACCGCAAAGCTACAATAATTTCCAATAAAAAAACTTCATCTGTTGCATTTCCAAAATAGCCATGCTATACTGAGCTTAGAAATAACATGGAGGAGATTTTATGGACTTTTCAAGCGATTCGCGCAGTTATGTGAGCGAGTTTTTTACAGCAAAAAGAGGCATTAATATCAGGTTGATAGTTGTCGCCTCCATATTTATTGTATCTGTTGTTTGTATGTTCGCTTTTTCAACAATACCAGATCCTGATCCGTCTGAAATGACTTTGGACACTAAAAGCGGAGACTACTGTCAGCTCGTTATTGCAGATTTAGAGCTTGCAGCCACGTCCGAGACAGAAGGCTATTATTATATACTCGATGCCAACGGTTATCTCGGGATAATCATGACAAAGCCTATTGATCTTTCCGGCGAGCTTCTTGACGTATATAATGATACTACCGATACGCTTACTGTTACCGTCACAGGTATCGCGGAAGACTTCCCTGATCAGCTTATTGGTTTTGCAATTGAAGATTTTGAGCTTGCCGATGAAGCGGAATTTTACGATTATTTCGGCTATTGTCTGCTCAATGTATCACGTGACTACACGAACACAGGGTTTGAAATTTCCCTTTTTATTGCAATCATTGCACTTGTTATACTGCTAATCATGGGCATTGTCGCACTTGCTAAAATCTCAAAGAAAAAGAGTGCAATCCGCCGCATGGAAGCCTCCGGTGAACTCGACCGTGTTGCAAGGGAGATGCGCTCTCCTGACAGTGTTACACTTGAAAACGGAAGTGCAAAACTGATAATGACCGAAAATTACTTTATTTCAAATGATGGAAACATCATTCGCCTGTCGGATATCCTCTGGTGTTATCGTCAAATCCGTAAAATAAACGGGATCTCGTACAATGCCGGACTGGTTCTGGCGTGCAAAAACAAAAAAACATACTTCATACTCGGCGCCGTACCGAGCAAAAGCAAGGAAGCAACGCTTCTTGAAGTCGTTAACGCCCTGCACGAACGCATACCTGACCTGCTTATCGGTTATACACGCGAAAATCGGCTTGAGTATAAGCAGCGGCTCAATAATGTTGGCTTTTAACCTGCGGTAAATAATTCGAAACTGCATTTTGATTTAAAAAATCCCTTTTATGATATTACATAAAAGGGATTTTTATTGCGTAAACAAATTATACTTGTTGAAATCGATGGTATCCGCTCAATTCACTGCTCGGACGTTTCCTTTAAGTCATAGAGAATTGCCACCATTTGAGAAGGGGTTTCTTTATAACCGCGCAAAATCCAGGCATTGACAATACCATAAAGGGCGTAGGCAGTCCAGTTTTGCTTATAATAAGTAAAAATATTTTTCTCTTGCTTTTTGGGAGTCAAAACCTGCAAATAGACTTCCAGAAGCACGTTTTGACGGTCGGCTTGATAGAGCAGGTCGTTAATATCGCGTATGGAGAGGCAAAATTCAAAGAAGAGGCGTGTACTCGTATATATGTCGGCTCGGAAATCCGTGATATGGTTTTCTTCAGCAAACCGATTCCATAAACATTGTATTTTGAACACTAAAACTTCATCTTTGCTCTTGAAATAACGGAAATAGGTAGACCGCCCGACATCCGCCTTTGCAGTCATTTCTTCGATGCTTATTTTCTCTATAGGCTTTTCTTTCATCAGTTCAAAAAGAGCCGTTCCCATACACTCTTTTAAATATTCCGTTGTTGCCGTTGTTCTGCGCATAAATGCCTCTCCTTTCCAACTCCCCCATATAAAGTGAAACCATTTTGGCAAATTGTATCTTAGAAACTCAAATTATCGTATCGTTCCACTTTATTTTATACTCTTGATTTTAACATTATTTATGGTATATTTGTGTCAGAGAAATTATAGTTTCTTTTATACTATAATCTTTTTGCCGAGCTGTCAAGCTACATCATCAAAATAGCGCGACAGGATAAGTAAAATGTAAAACTCGGCCTAT
>CALWWO010000105.1 GCA_944385265.1 uncultured Oscillospiraceae bacterium | reverse complement strand
GATCATGCTTGTCGTCAAGAACATATGCCGTCCCGCCAGACATGCCGGCGGCAAAGTTTTTGCCCGTTCTTCCAAGGACGACGACGCATCCGCCTGTCATATACTCGCATCCATGCTCGCCGACGCCCTCAACGACTGCGCGCGCACCGGAGTTTCTGACGGCAAATCGTTCGCCTGCAGTGCCGGCGATGTACGCTTCACCGCTTGTCGCGCCATACAGAGAGACGTTGCCGACAATGACGTTTTCGGCTGCTTCGAATTTGCTCTGCTTCGGCGGATAGACTATGAGTTTACCGCCTGACAGTCCCTTTCCAAAGTAATCGTTTGAGTCGCCCTCAAGCACCATGGTAAGTCCTTTCGGTATAAATGCGCCGAATGACTGACCGGCGCCGCCGTGGCAGCGGACGATAAATGTATCGTCGCATAGCGAGTTGCCGTGAAGCCTTGTTATTTCGGAGCCTAAGATAGTGCCTAAAGTCCTGTCGGTGCTGCTGATCTTAAGATCGACCGTTTTCGGAGTGCCCGAATGGAGACTCTTGCCGAGCTTCTTTACAAGCCCCATATCCAAGGTCTTTTCAAGCTCAAAATCAAATACGTCAGAGCTGTCGAAATGCTGCGCGCTGTTTTCGCCGCGCTTTAAAATAGTGGAGAGATCCACCATTGCAGCCCTGTATGTAATGGCCTTTTCCCGGATGCTGAGAAGATCCGTACGACCGACAAGTTCGTCAACAGTACGCACGCCGATCTTTGCCATGATTTCCCTGAGTTCCATGGCGACAAACCGCATAAAGTTTACGACATATTCCGGCTTACCGCGGAAATTTTTACGGAGCTCCGGATTCTGCGTGGCGATTCCGGCAGGACATGTGTCGAGATTACATACGCGCATCATCATGCAGCCCATGGATATAAGCGGAGCGGTGGCAAAGCCAAAGCCCTCGGCGCCGAGCAGGGCGGCTATTGCAACGTCGTGCCCTGTCATAAGCTTACCGTCGGTTTCCAAAAATACGCGCGTTCTCAAGCCGTTTTCAATAAGCGCCTGGTGCGCTTCTGCAAGACCGAGCTCCCAGGGGAGACCGGCGTTGGGGATGGAACTGCGCGGGGCTGCTCCTGTGCCGCCGTCATAGCCGGAGATGAGCACAGCCTGTGCGCCTGCCTTTGCAACGCCGACCGCAATGGTGCCGACGCCTGTCTCAGCAACGAGCTTTACGGATATCCTGGCGTTGCGGTTTGCGTTTTTGAGATCATAGATAAGCTGCGCGAGATCCTCGATAGAATAAATATCATGGTGCGGCGGCGGGGATATGAGAGAAACGCCCGGCGTACTATATCTTGTGGCGGCTATCCAAGGATAGACCTTGTTTCCCGGCAGATGACCGCCTTCGCCTGGCTTTGCGCCCTGCGCCATTTTTATCTGGAGCTCTTTCGCGCTCATAAGATATTCGCTGGTGACGCCGAAACGACCAGAGGCTACCTGCTTTATGGCTGAACATACATTACTGTGCAGACGCTCCGGTTTTTCGCCGCCCTCGCCCGAATTAGACAGCCCTCCGATACTGTTCATCGCCTTTGCGAGACATACGTGGGCTTCTTCGGAAATAGAACCGTAACTCATCGCTCCCGTGCGGAAGCGCTTCATTATGTTTTCAACAGGCTCGACCTCATCAAGTGGGATAGCGCCGTTTTCATCATATTTTATCTTGAGAAGACCGCGCAGAGTATGCGGAATATCGGGATCGTTTACGATGGAGGCATATTCTTTATACGTTTCATAATTACCGCTGCGTACAGCCTCCTGAAGCGTAAGGATAACAGACGGGGAATACATGTGATCTTCCGTATAAGCGCCATTCCGCAGTTTATAATATCCCTCGCTGTCAAGTGTAGAATCAGTATCAAGACCGAGAAAATCGAAAGCGCGGCTGTGGTGCCATTCTACGCCTTCTGCGATTTCCTCAAGTCCGACGCCGCCGACGCGGCTGATCGTATTTGTGAAATACTTGTCTACAACACTTTGCTTGATGCCAATTATCTCGAATATCTGGGCGCTCTGGTATGACTGGATCGTAGAAACGCCCATTTTAGACGCTATTCTCAAAACGCCGTTTAAAATGGCGCGGTTATAATCGTCCACAGCAGCATAATAATCCTTGTTGAGCATACCGGAATCGATGAGCTCACTTATGCACTCCTGAGCGAGATACGGATTTATAGCGCGGGCGCCGTAACCGAGAAGAGTTGCAAAGTGATGTACGTCGCGAGGCTCCGCAGATTCGAGTATGACAGAGATCGCTGTGCGTTTTTTCGTTCTGATAAGATACTGTTCAAGTGCTGAAACGGCGAGAAGAGATGGGATAGCCACATGGTTTTCGTCGACCCCGCGGTCGGAAAGAATGAGGATATTTACACCTTTTCTGTAGGCCTTATCGCACTCAATAAACATGCGCTCAAGAGCGTTTTCAAGCGAACTGCCGCGATAATAGAGTATCGGGATAGTCTCGACCTTTAGGCTCGGATGTTTCATGTTCTTTATTTTCAAAAGGTCGACGCTTGTCAGGATGGGGTTATCGACGCGCAGCATCATGCAGTTTTCAGCTTTTTCCTCTAAAAGATTGCCGTCGGCGCCGATGTAAACAGAAGTATCGGTTACGATTTCCTCTCTGATTGCGTCAATCGGAGGATTCGTTACCTGGGCAAACTGCTGCTTAAAATATGAAAACAGCGACTGATGTTTTTCAGATAAGACTGCAAGCGGTATATCCACACCCATGGCAGCCGTAGGCTCCTCGCCGTTTTCGGCCATGGGGAGGATAGTATTTTCAATATCATCATAGCTGTAGCCGAAAGCTTTGTACAGCTTGTTACGGTACTGCTGGTCGTGAACCGGGACGCGCTGATTCGGAATAGGCAGATCCTTGAGATGCACAAGGTTGTGGTCAAGCCATTCGCCAAACGGCTGGCGTGCAGCCATCGCCTCTTTCAACTCTTCGTCGCCGATTATGCGCCCCTGCTTTGTGTCTACGAGCAGCATTTTGCCGGGATAAAGGCGCGACTTTTCTACGATATTTTCCGGTGAAATATCTAAAACGCCCACTTCAGAGGAAAGAATAATATAGTCGTCATCCGTTATGTAGTATCTCGCCGGGCGAAGACCGTTCCTGTCGAGCACGGCACCAACGACGTCACCGTCTGAAAACAGCATTGCAACGGGACCGTCCCACGGTTCCATCATCGTCGAATAATATCTGTAAAGATCACGCTTCGTACGAGACATGCTCTTATTCTTGCGCCACGGCTCCGGAATAGTTATCATAACTGCAAGCGGGAGCGGAAGCCCGTTCATAGTCAGAAATTCCAGCGTGTTATCAAGCATAGCAGAGTCGGAGCCGGAGCTGTTAATAACAGGCAGCACCTTGTCCATATCCTGCGGCATGATGGTGGAGAACATCGTCTCTTCACGCGCCATCATTCTGTCCACGTTGCCGCGGATGGTATTGATCTCACCGTTGTGGAGTATAAAGCGGTTAGGATGCGCTCTCTCCCACGAGGGATTCGTATTTGTTGAGAAACGAGAGTGGACGAGCGCTAAAGCGGAGGTATAATCCTCTCTATCGAGATCAGGATAAAACGGACGGAGCTGAGAAACAAGGAACATCCCCTTGTAGACGATGGTCCTGCTTGACAGGGAAGGGATATATGTATTTCTGTTTGACTGCTCAAACAAACGCCGTATTATATAAAGCTTCCTGTCGAAATCTATGCCCGGCTCAACGTCAGACGATCTTGCTATGAAGCACTGCATGATATACGGCATTTTTGCGAGAGCCTTCGCTCCCAAAACTTCGGGACGCGTCGGCACATCGCGCCATCCCAAAAATTTGAGTCCTTCCTTTTTTACGATAAGCTCAAGCATCCTTTTTGCATGCTCGCGCTGCAGGCGATCCTGTGGAAAGAAAAACATGCCTACACCGTAATCGCGGGATTTTCCGAGTTTTATGCCGAGCTTTTCAGCCTCATGTGAGAAAAAGCTGTGCGAAACCTGCACCATGATACCGACGCCATCGCCCGTTTCTCCAGAGGCGTCCTTACCCGCGCGGTGTTCAAGCTTTTCAACTATTTTAAGCGCGTTATCGACAGTCTCATGGGTTTTGACGCCCTTTATACTGATCACGGCGCCGATACCGCACGCGTCATGTTCAAAATCAGGACCGAACAGATCGCTTGTCTTTTCATAAGTCATAATAAACAACCTCACTGTATTAAAATACAAAATTACAACGCTGCCAAAATGGAAGATTTGCGATAGAATTTTTTGGCATATAGCATTAAAATAAAAAAGAGCAGAGGAGTCCCTCCCTAATGTAGGAACGTCTTTGCTCATACAATATATTAGATTCTAGCACTACTTTTGAGCCTTGTCAACATAAATAAGGTGATATACAGGTATAGATTAAAATTTTTCCGCAATTTTAGCGAATTTACCCAAAATGGGAAAATAATGAATATTATGCAGAAAAGGCGGATTAAAATACAGTTAAAACAGGGCGAAGAAAGCGAAATCAAGAATACCCTTCGCTTTTCAAGCTTGAAAAGCGAAGGGATAGTTCAAGTTTATTATAGCTTTATATAACGCTTATTTTCCAGAAACTGTAACGCCTTCAAAAGCAATGTACGGAAGCACCGAAGTGCCGTCGCAAACGGTCTCCGACGAAATGGCACTGATATTTTTAAGGATATCGGCGAGATTACCGTTTATCATTGTCTCGCTGACAGCGCCGGTTATTTTTCCGTCCTCGACGAGGAAGCTGTTTTCCGCAACTCCGGAGCACTCGCCGTTCGTGCCGGGCTGACCGCCGGAGACACGACCGACGATTCTGCCTTTTTTAGTTTTTTTGATGATCTCATCAAGCGAAACAT
>CALWWO010000104.1 GCA_944385265.1 uncultured Oscillospiraceae bacterium | reverse complement strand
ACTTTCCAGCGGCGCAGGATACATCATGCCCACCATTGTTTTATCCATCGGCGGCATTTCGCTGCTTGCGCGTATGACGCGCTCCGCTATAGTCGAAGTCTTGGATCATCAATATATAACGGCGCTTCAGGCAAAAGGGCTCAAAAGACGCGATATCATATATAAGCATATCCTGAAAAATTCTTTGACCCCTATCATATCCACTATAAACAATCTTGTCGCTCAAATGTTTTGCAGCACACTCGTTGTGGAAAACTTTTTCGCTGTTGCCGGTATCGGCTCATATCTTGTAAACGCAGTCTCAAACAGGAATCAACACGTTATATTGGGGTGCGTTATCGTCATAGCGGCGCTTCTCATGCTGCTTAGCATCGTGTCGGACATTCTGTGCATGCTGGTCAATCCTAAAATGAGGAGCAAATACGGTAAAACAGCCAAAGCAGTGAGGAGGGATAATGTTGAAGCTTGAAACATCTGCGCTGAAAACCGGCGGCTCCGACGCGCATATAAGCCCAAGCCTTTGGCGGGAAAGCCTGCGCCGATTTTTTAAAAATCCCGCCGCCGTAATCGGTCTTGTGCTTTTCACTTTAATATGTCTCGCTTGCATAGCAGCGCCGCTTATAACAGAGCATACGTATTACGACATGTATTCTGATGAGCTTCGCGCAGCGCCCTCCGCCGAGCATCCCTTTGGGACCGACGTACTCGGGCGCGATCTGCTTGCAAGGGTGCTTTACGGCGGCAGAGTCACTCTCCGCATCTCGTTTGTCGCAGTCGCGCTCGCCGTTCTCGCAGGCGGTATCATCGGCCTCATCGCAGGCTATTTCGGCGGGATCTTCGATATCATCGTCATGCGCGTAGTAGACGCCGTCGCCGCCGTACCGATACTGCTGCTTGCCATCGTCATTGAATTTGTCCTCACACCCGGCGTCGGGAATTATATGTACGCCATGGCGATTTCTCTCATCCCGCCGTTCGTGCGAACTCTGCGCTCCTCCGTCATGGATGTTATGAGCTCTGAGTTTATCGAAGCCTCGCGTGCTTTAGGCGCAGGCAATTTCAAAATAATTTTCCGCCATGTACTTCCTAACGTGACAGCGCCGGTGCTGATACATATTTCCAGCGCGGCGGCAGAGGCGCTTTTGATGTGCACGATAATCGGATACATCGGCATAGGGATCAACCCGCCGTATCCGGAGTGGGGCGCGCTTGTCGCCGGCGGATACGGCTACCTGCGCTCGCGCCCTCATATCGCCCTGTTCCCCTGCTTTGCAGTAACATTGTGCGCGCTGTCTTTAAATCTGCTTGGCAACGGACTGCGCGACGCGCTGGACCCCGGTCTTAGCGAAAGATAAAAAGCTGGGCGATATGTTCGCTCTGATAATACGATAGATATATTTAAAGCCTTGGATACAACAAGCCGTCTCTTTATATCAGGCGGCTCCGCATTGGTAGAAAGATTTGTATATAACAGCTTTTGCCGCGCTCTGCCTGCGCGCAAAGGATATGTAAAACCGGAAGGATTTGATTGCATGTCAGACAAACTGCTGGAAGTTAAAAATCTAAGCGTAGAATTTCCCGGCAAGCGCGGCGTGGTGCATGCTGTAAACGGCATAAGCTACGATGTTTTCCCCGGCGAGGTCATGGGAATAGTCGGCGAATCCGGCAGCGGAAAGAGCGCCGCCGCATACGCTGTTATGCAGCTTTTAAAGCCGCCGGGATATATAAGCGGCGGTGAGATATTCTTCGACGGCAGGGACGTCCGCGCTTTTTCGCGGCGCGAGCTTGAAAATTTCCGGGGAAATGAAATCGGAATGATTTTTCAGGACCCTATGCAGTGCCTTGACCCTGTTTTTACGATCGGCAGCCAGCTTACCGAAACGCTTCACGCTCACATGGAAATAAGCAAGGCGGATGCAGTCAAGACCTCTGTTGAAATGCTGCGCTCCGTCGGCATACACAATCCCGAAGGGATGATGAAGCGATATCCGCACGAGCTGTCAGGCGGTATGCAGCAGCGCGTTATGATAGCCATCGCGCTTTTGTGCAAGCCGCGGCTTCTCATAGCCGACGAAGCCACCACCGCTCTCGATGTTACGATACAGGATCAAATAATTCGCCTTTTGCGGAGGTTTAAAGACGAAAGCGGCATGTCTATCATATTTATAACGCATAATTTCGGGCTTGTCGCCGATATATGCGACAGGGTTTCCGTTATGTACGGCGGGCTTATAATGGAGCAGGGCACCGTGGACGACGTTTTCTACGCCTCAGCCCATCCATATACGCGTGGTCTGATACACGCTATACCGAAAGCCGACCCGACAGCTAAAGAAAAGCTCACGCCTATTTACGGCGCGCCGATCGACCCGTTTGATCCTCCGTCCGGATGCGTCTTTCATCCGCGGTGCGCCCATTGCATGGAGATATGCCGCACATCCCGACCTCCGGAAACGGAAGTGGCTGCCGGTCACACGGCAAGCTGCTGGCTGCTTGAGAATACCTGTGCGGAGGTGGTTTAAATGGATAATGCGCTCATTCGTATCGAAAATCTGAAAAAAGCCTTCCCTGCAAAAGACGCGTTTGGAAACAAAACGCTCGTACGGGCTGTCGATAACGCCACTCTTACGATAAACCGCGGCGAAACGCTCGGTCTTGTCGGCGAATCAGGAAGCGGTAAGACGACTTTAGGGCGTACTATCCTGCGGCTTATTGAGCCTGACAGCGGTAAAATCATATACGACGGCGTCGATATCACGCGCGGAAATATGCGCCCGTACCGCAGTAAAATGCAGATAATATTTCAAAATCCCTCCGGCTCGCTCGATCCAAGGATGCGCGTAAGCAGCATTATAGCAGAGGGGTTGAAGGCAAACGCAAAAAGCATAAAAAAATCCGAAATAAACGACAAGGTGCTATCACTTCTGAATGACGTCGGGCTTACGCCGTTTGACGCGTACCGTTACCCGCGCGAATTTTCAGGCGGTCAGCAGCAGCGCATCGGTATCGCGCGCGCACTCGCCGTAGACCCGGAATTCATCGTATGCGACGAGCCTGTCTCCGCGCTTGACGTGTCGTATCAGTCCCAGATAATCAATCTTTTAGAGGAGCTTCAGGAAAAGCGCGGACTTACATACCTGTTTATATCGCACGATCTATCCGTTGTCATGCACATATCGAACAGGATCGGCGTTATGTATCTCGGCAGCTTAGTCGAACTCGGCTCATGTGAAGAGGTCTGCTTACGCCCCGCTCACCCTTATACGCGGGCGCTTTTAGAGGCGATCCCAATCCCGGATCCCGTCTTGAGCAGGCAGCGCCGGAGCAGCGAATTTTCAGACGCTGTGCGCTCCGAGCAATCTAAATCAGGCTGCGGCTATTACAGCTCCTGCAAAAGCGCCTGTCCCGAATGTGCTCTCAGCCGTCCGGAGATGAGGGAGATTTCTCCTGGGCATTTCTGCGCCTGCCATCTCGCTTAAGAGGCACGCGCTTTCACTATTTCAATTTCAGAGGCGAATGATATATGTTCAACAATATAGCGAAGCCATATTATGTGGAGTATAAAAATATTGCGCCGGACGCCTGCGACTATACGCTTGCGTTCAACGGCAAGGAGTTCCTCATAAAAGATACCGGAAATGCGCCTGCTTTTCCAAAATACGGCGATTACGAAAAAAATGCGCCGGTCAGATATCTGTTTTCCATCGATAATGAGCATTACTTTTTATATACCGGCACAAATTATCCCGTCGGAACGGCATTTTCATGGGTCGGGAGCGATTTTTTCCGCACTAAAAAAATGGGAAAGGATGTGAGCTTTGCCGGTATAACGGCATTCCACATCATTAAATGGTATCGCGCAAACCGCTATTGCGGCATGTGCGGAAATCTGATGGAGCATGACGGGAAAGAACGTATGGTGTATTGCCCCAAGTGCGGCAATACAGTTTATCCGCGGATATCCCCTGCCATAATACTCGCCGTATACGACGGCGACAGGCTCCTTATGACAAAGAGCAGGCGCAAAAACGCGAGGCTTTCCTCTCTGATAGCCGGCTTTGCCGAAGTGGGCGAGACGCTTGAGGAAGCCGCGGCGCGCGAAGCTTTTGAGGAGACCGGCGTGCATATCAAGAACATACGGTATTACCGCTCGCAGCCATGGGGACTTACCGACACTCTGCTCGCCGGATTTTATGCGGAGCTTGACGGCGATCCGACCATAACGATACAGGAAGAGGAGCTTGCCGACGCGCAGTGGGTCCCGCGTGACGAGCTTGAATGCATGTTCGAGGATTTCAGTCTTACAAACGATATGATCTGGCATTTTAAGCAAGGCGATTTTGAAGAGCTTATCGGAAAATAAAATATGGCAGTAAAAATATCTGCCCGGCGGAAGCTGCGTCAGGCAGATATCTTTTTATTTTCTCTGCTTTTGCATACGGTCACCCGTATTTTGCACGCGTCAGCCATCGTTTTTGCATATATACTCCTGCATTTTTGCACGCGGGAGGCGCTGCTTTCGCATTAGCAATTTCTTTCCGCCTTTCATAATAATGATTGTAAATTGTTTTATGAAAGGTGCAATCAATATGAATCCATATTCCGATACTCATTTTTTCCTAGGCGCTAACACCGCGAAGGGGTTTGCTTCGCTTTATGATCAATTCGTAAACTTAACAGAGGGCGACTTTCTATATGTAATAAAAGGCGGTCCCGGATGCGGCAAATCCACTTTTATGAAGACAATAGCGGCAAATCTCGGCGCAGACGGTATAAAAGCTGAATACATACATTGTTCGGGAGATCCAAAATCACTTGACGGCGTATATTTCCCGCAGCTTAAAACAGCTTTTGTAGACGGCACGGCGCCGCATGTCATTGAGCCTGATTTCACCGGCGCCGCCGGGGCTTATATCAACATTGGCAAATTCTACGACTACGATCTTCTCAAAGATCACCTGGCGCAGATACGCGCCACGACCACGGCATACAAATCCTTTTATACGAAGGCTTACGCGTGCCTTTCTGCCGCCGCCTCTATCGCAAACAAATTCACACCGGCTCTTTTGACGGAAAGGGTCAGGCATATTATTTCAAAACGCGCCGCCGGTATCGCCGGTCGCGAATTTAAAAAAACTGCACATCACGTCGGAAAATTAACGCAGCGTTTTATCAGCGCCATATCCTGCGACGGTTTGCTCCATCGTTTTGATACCATAAACGCTCTGGCAGACCGCGTATATGTTCTCGACAATAATTTCGGTCTGGCGCCGTATATGCTGGAGGTTTTAAAAAGCCACGCATTGAACTGCGGGTACGATGTGATCGCCTGCCCATCGCCGCTTACGCCCGATATCACGGAGCATATTATCATTCCGCAGCTCTCGCTGGCGTTCGTAAGCCAGACGGCAAATGCGCCTTACCCATATGACGCCGTGCGCAGCATCAAGCTGGACGCCATACCCGATAAGGCGCTGCTTAAAACCTTGAGACCCAAGATACGGAGATATCGCAAGATATACAACGCACTGATCGACGAAGCGCTTGATAATCTCTCCGAAGCCGGAGCTCTGCACGACGAGCTGGAGAGTATTTACAACCCGTTTGTGGATTTTGACGGCGTTATGAAACTTGCGGAAAAATATACGCGAAAGCTGCGGGATAGCTGATAGCTTATCGTTCGCTATCTATTCAAAAGCTTTGCGCCTCCCGTCCGCTTCTATAAAAACATCACGTTTTTTGCCCATCGATAAAAAAGCTCTGCGTCTTCTGCCGGCGCGGAGCTTTTATTCGTAGACAAATCAAAAAATTTATCTTATAATATGTATGTTCGTTTTTTATTTTTACGACGGAAAACTTGAGCAAAACTTTGCGTCGCCGCCAAAGGCTTTTCACTAAGTGCAATTTTTAACACCGGCGGCAGAATGGAGATTCTATGTCAAACAGGTACTTTTCATTAAGCCCCCTTTCCCTGCTGTTTCTTATCGCCATCATCGGATTGGTGCTATACGGCATTTATATTGCGATTTTCAGCCCAGCCGATTCCGAAGAAATATCAAGCGTGCTGAGCAGTATCGACGCATCCATATCCGAAAGCGAGGAGGCTGACAATTCTGACAATACTTCCGCAACCGATACCGTTGACAGCGGCGATTCTTCAGATTCCTCTCCGGCAAGCTCAGATACGGCTGATGATGCCGAGCCAGCCATGTCCGTCCCCGCCGCTGCCCGGCTTAATGAAAGCAGGTTTTCAAGCGAAAACGGGCGTATATATTATGACTCTGACAGCGTCGCATACGGTATAGACGTTTCAAACTTTCAAGGCGAAATAGACTGGGAGCAGGTAGCGGAAAACGGCGTCGGCTTTGCCATGATCCGCGCAGGGCTGCGCGGATACGAGACGCCGAATCTCGTTGAAGACACGATGTGCAGGGATAATATAGCGGCGGCGCTCGATGCGGGGATCGAAGTCGGGCTTTATTTCCACTCGCAGGCGATAACAGACGAGGAGGCGCGCGAAGAAGCCTCCTTTCTCATTGATATCGCGGAGGATTTTGATATCACCTATCCGCTTGCAATAGATTGGGAGCGCTCGACCGCCGACAGCTCGCGGACAAAGGATATCTCCGGAGATGACGCTACCGCGTTCTGCGCCGTATTTTGCGAGGAAATACAAGAAGCCGGATACACGCCCGCGTTCTATTTTAATCCTACCGACTCGTCGTCTGATCTGAACGCGGACGAGCTGTCAGATTATATTTTCTGGATGGCGCAGTATGATTCCGCTATTCCTGATTTGGAGTATGGTTTACACATTTGGCAATATTCCAATACGGGAACAGTCTCCGGAATCAACGGCGACGTCGATCTAAACATATGCTTTTACGATCTTTCTTTAAAGAAAGGAACTGCGAATGATTAAACTGTCGAATATAAAAAGTCCGGCTTCCGAAGGGAAAGCCGGTCTTTTGCCTGCTGCGGCAAATCTCCTTAAAATACCCGTTTCCGACATCTTGGAGTTTAAGCTTTTGCGCCTGTCCGTCGACTCCAGAAAAAAAACGCAGATTTTTTTCGTCGCGGCAGCCGCAATAGCCGTCAAAAATGAAGACGCCGTCCTACGGCGGAATAAAAGCTCCGGAGCATGTGTCTATAATCCCGATACGTACGCTTTCCCTTTTACGCGCATTTCCTCACCCGTGCGTCCCATCGTTGTCGGTATGGGACCGGCAGGGCTGTTTGCCGCGCTGTGTCTTTCCGAAGCCGGTATCCCCTGCACGATAATTGAGCGCGGCAAGCCCGTTGACGAGCGTATAAAAGATGTAAACAAGTTCTGGGAAACCGGTATTCTGGACGAATCGTCAAACGTCCAGTTTGGGGAAGGCGGAGCCGGTACGTTTTCCGACGGGAAGCTGACAACAGGCGTCAGCGACTCACGCATTCCCTATGTGTTCAGCCAGTTTGTGCGCTTCGGTGCGCCGGAGGATATACTATATCTTGCAAAGCCGCACATCGGCACGGATAAGCTGCGCGGCGTGCTTCGCAATATTAGGGCGCATCTCATAGATCTGGGCTGCGACATACGTTTTGAAAGCCGGCTTTGCGATATCGAAACCGCTGAAAACGGTAAGCTGTCCGCCGCAGTTATCGAATCCGGAGGCAAAACATATACGCTTCCGGCGTCTTACATGATACTCGCGCCGGGAAACAGCGCGCGAGACACTTTTAAAATGCTCCACAGCAGAGGCGTTAATATGGAGCCAAAGAATTTTGCCGTCGGCGTACGTATAGAGCATTTGCAAAAAGATATCGATATGGCGCAATATGGTCAGGCGGCGACTCTCGGCACTCTTCCGGTTTCCGATTACAAGCTCGCCGTGCATCTTGACGGCGGTCGCTCTGTCTACACCTTCTGCGTCTGTCCGGGCGGCACGGTTGTCGCCGCCACGTCGCAGCGAGGGCACACGGTGACCAATGGCATGAGTGAATACGCCCGTGACAACATCAATATAAACGGCGGTCTTCTTGTCGGCGTATCGGCTGAGGATTTCAATGACGATCTGTTCGGCGGTCTCGATTTTCAGGAGCTTTTGGAGCGCTCCGCTTTCAAATATGGCGGCGATAAGTATGAGGCTCCCGCACAGCTTGTGCGCGATTTCCTTGAAAAACGCCCCTCCACGTCGGCGGGCAGCGTCATTCCGTCATATAGACCCGGCGTTCGGTTTTGCAATTTGTGGGACGTCCTGCCATCTTTTATATGCGACGCGATAGCTAAGGCCCTGCCGCTCATGGACAAAAAAATAAAGGGATTCGCTTCCGGCGACGCTGTTTTGACAGCGGTCGAAACAAGAAGCTCCTCCCCTGTGCGCATAGTCCGCAATGATGATTTTATGTCCAATATTTACGGCATCATGCCAAGCGGCGAAGGCGCGGGCTATGCCGGCGGGATCTCCTCCGCCGCCGCTGACGGCATCAAATGCGCTGAGGCGCTGTGCCGCGCGCTTTCCGGCGGCTCAGTTTAACACCCACACGCCGATATTCAGATACGCCGCGAAAATGAGCCATGCAATATATGGGATAAAAAGTATCCCGGCAGCCGGCTTTATCTCATAAAATTGCTTTCCTGTCTTCACCACAAGCGCCAGCAGCAGCAATATCCAAATTACCGATACAAGCAGCAGCTTTAAATTGAAAAACAATATCGGCCACAAAAAATTTACAAGAAGCTGCACATAGTACAGTTTTACGGCGCTTTCCCTATCGTCCGAGTGCGATATATGTATCATATAATGCGCGACGCCCATCAGCGCATAGATTATTGTCCACACTATCGGAAAAACTATCGAGGGCGGTGAAAGCGGAGGACGGTCAAGTATCATATAATAGTATATATCCTTTGAAATTATAAGCCCGGACAGTCCACCTGTCCCAAGACTTAAAACAAGACATGGTATAAGATATTTGAGTATTATCACGTTCATCCCCTCCTGTCCATATTTTATGCTTGTTTGCGCATTATATGATTATTTAATCAACAAGACCAGCCTGCGTCCGGCTATATTCCGGAGGCGGGCTGGTTTTATATTTGTCAAAAGACGGATTCTCTATATCAAAAGTGTTGATCTAAAGAGGTTTTTACAGCTTTTACAATATCCTCAATAACTCTGATTTGCTGGGTCGTACAGGTATCGAGCAACTGAACAACAGCGTCTATGGCAGCGCTTCGCTTTATTGGCGTATCGTCATAAAGCAAATCATCTGTACGCACTTCAAGCGCGGAAGCCAAATTTACAAGCACCGGAAGGCTCAGCTTAGTATTACCTGTCTCTATGTGACTCATATGTGTGACGGATATGCCAACCATCTCAGCCAGATCTTCCTGAGACAGCTTGCGCGCTTTTCTTATTTTTCGAATCCTTTGACCGATTGCATAATAGTCCATAAAACTCTACCTGCTTATACAGTTAAATTTAACTTGAATTATATAGATTATTATGCTAATATTAAATAAACTATACAGGCTAATTTATGCCTATATAGTTAAAATCACTCAGCGTCTGCCTGTGGGAAGCGGACGCAAACAGAGATATAGAGGAGGATTTTATAATGTTAGACCAGCAGAAGATCGACATGTATATCATGACGAACCAGAAGTATTTCCCGGAAGAAAAGATCGTATATCTGAAAGAAAAGCTCCGCACCATGGATGATGAAAAGTTTTCGCTTATCTCTACGATCGAGATGAAAGACCCTACGACGCTGCTACTTGTCTCGATTTTTCTCGGAGTGCTCGGTATTGACAGATTTATGATCGGCGATACGGGTATGGGAATTTTAAAGCTTTTGACAGGCGGCTGCTGCGGCATCCTCGCCATTGTCGATTGGTTTACCATTTCCAAGAAAACGAAAAATGTCAATTTCAACAAAATCATGAGCCTTATCTAAATACTAGATTGATAAAAAAGCACGCATTTACAATAATCGCTTTTGCGGGAATATGGACTGTATATTATCTAACTGGGTTTCCGTGTCCTATCCTGTTCTTTACGGGAGTCCCATGCCCCGCATGCTGCTCTACCCGCGCGCTATTTTCACTGCTGCAGGGCGATATCGCAGTATATTTACGATATCAGCCGATGTCGCTGCCGCTGACATTATCGGTAATTTTCTGCATACATATGCGCGCAATGAAAAAGCCTTTCAAGCCGCTCGCCGCATTATTTGCCGCCGTCACCCTTTTCGCAAATACGGTACTGTATATTTTCAGGCTCGTAAACTTATTTACATTAACAGCAACCCTTTAGAAATGATTTAAAAAACGGAGGAACGAAAGATGAAAAAATTTTTAGCGCTGATGATAGCCGCAATAATGGTAGTATTGCTGGCAGCCTGCGGAGAGGATGCTTCAGTAAGCTCCGCAGATGGCTCCGAGTCCGTTTCTCAAAGCGAAGAATCATCGGAAAACGCCGGTGCAGAAGAAAATCAAAGCTCAGACGTCCCAGCTGAAAACAGCAGCGCAGAAGAAAACCAAAGCTCAGACCTCTCATCCGAAAGCAAAGATTCCGCTGAAGCTGCGGCAGATGGACTGCGCCCGGAATTTAAAGAAGCAATGGACAGTTATGAGGCTTTTTTCGACGAATATGTCGCATTTATGGAAAAATACGCAGCCTCGGACGGCAGCGATCTTTCGCTGCTGGCAGATTATGCCTCTTATATGAGCACATATGCCGATATGATGGCAGATTTGGAGGCTTGGGACAGCGAAGAGATGAGCCCTGCCGAAACAGCTTATTATATTGAGGTCCAAGCACGGATAAGCCAGAAGCTCCTCTCGATTGCCGAATGACAGCTCAGACGATGTGAAATAATGCAAATCAGCCCGTACATTCAGTTGTACGGGCTGTCTGTCCTGCTATATACATTTTCCGGCAGACGGCAGTTCTTTGCAATATTTTAGGAGCTTTAAGCCATGAATATTTTTAAAGGCGTTTAAAGGCAAATGTTTTAATAGAAAAATCCCCCGGCATACATGCCGGGGGATTCTATTTATTATGTTAAGCTATAGCGTCGCTTTACGACTTATGCTTACGCCTGGGGCTCCATCGTCGGATCATAGAATTCACCGAACAGCTCTTCATCAGACGGGCTGTCGGGCTCATCGTATGCCCAGGATACCCAAGTGGTGTTCATGTAATGATGGAGGTGGATGTTCTCGGAAGTTGCGTTGCCGCCCCAAGTGCCGCAGCCGATAGAAGAGGTCATCGGCATACCGTTCATAACGTTACCGGAGTTAGCCTTGGACTGAGCCTGGCGGACCATGATACGACCAACGCGTGCAACGAGAGCAAGACGATGGATATGATCGTCGTCAAACGTGAAGATACCGACGCTGTGTCCCTTGCCGCCGACTTCATGGATAGCCATGATCGTGTCGATAGCGTTCTGGAACTCGCCCTCATATTTATGGAGAGCCATAACCGTTGTGAGCTTCTCACGGCACCAGATGTCCTTGACATCCTTGGTGTAGCTGCCGGAGCCGAAACCAACGATGAACTTGATGTCGTCGCCAACTTCAAAGCCAGCCGCCTTAGCCATATCCTGTGGAGAAAGAGCAACCGTGTCAGAATTTCTGTGACCGGTCTCATCCCACATAGCCTTGGTCATCTTTTCCTGCTCTTCAGCATTCATGATGTAGCCGCCCTGACGCTTGAGAGCTTCGATAGCTTCGTCCCAAATGCTCTCATGGATAACGATGTTGCCATCAGCGGAGCAGCCGGAGCCAAAGTCGGAAGTCTTGGAACGCATGGAGTTGAAAGCAGCTGCATCGATATCCTTGATAGCAGTCTCATCCCAGATCATGGTAGCGTTACCAGCGCCGACGCCGTAAGCCGGTGTACCGGAGCTGTAAGAACGGCGGACAACGCCCTGAGCGCCAGTTGCGATAACGAGATCGCATTTGGTCATAAGAGCCTGTGAGAACTGTCTGTTGATCTTTGCTTTGTAGCCGAGGCACTGTACGAGATCCTCAGGAGCGCCGACTCTCTTCAGACCTTCGCGCATGAGCTCGCAGGTTCTGCGGCTCGTGCCGACCGTACGCGGATGGGGGCTGAAGATGATAGCGTTTCTAGCCTTGATTGCATATATAGCGTTGCCAGCCGGGGTAAGGTCCGGGTTTGTGGACGGGATAACGCAGGCGATAACACCGACAGGCTTTGCATAAATCTTGATTCTTCTCTCGGGCATTTCTTCGATAACGCCGACAGATTTCTGTCTCAGGCAGTCACGGAGGATGCCGCGGATTTTGAATTTCTTGTCTCTACGGGTAACGGGATCACCGAAACGGCTTTCCTTAAGACCCATCTCTACGAGCTCGTCAAACGTCTTTGTGTTCGCTACCATCTGCGCAACAGACTGGATCGTTCTGTCGATAGCTTCCTGGCTCCAGGTCTCAAACTCCTTCTGAGCTGCGTCAGCCTTAGCGAAACATTCTTCGATCTCATCGATCTGATCTTGGGTCAACAGGGAATAGGCTTCGGTCATGTCACTCATTCTGCTCATGATTATATTTCCTCCTAAATAAAAATTCATATTTTGGAACATATCGTTCGTATACAACTAAAATTATACGATTCTGCAAACGGCTTGTCAAGCCATTTGAAAAAAATGAACTATTTAAAAATTCTATATAATCCGGCGCTCAAAAGCCCTTAAAT
>CALWWO010000103.1 GCA_944385265.1 uncultured Oscillospiraceae bacterium | reverse complement strand
CATTTCTTGCTCTATTCTGATTGATACACTCTTAATAGCCATACTATCACTCCAAAACAAACATATTATATATTTATTTTATCTGTATTTTGTGATATAATGTAAGAATAGATATACAGTATATCTACAATATTTTTTTAGGAGGAATTATGATGGAAAACAAAATATGCTGTTTTGCAGGCCATAGCAGTATCGCCGATAAATCTGATTTAAGCGTACAGATATATGAAAAATGCGAAAAATTGATTTGCCAGTGCGGCGTAAAAACATTTTGGGTGGGCAACTACGGCAGCTTTGATACTCTTGCGGCCGGTATTGTCAGAAAACTAAAAAGCAAATATTCAGATATTGAGCTTGATTTGATTTTACCTTATGTTACAAAAACAATCAACGAATACAGGGAAATGTATTACAAAGAGTACGACCACATGATAATAGCAGATATGCCGGAAAACACACCTGTCAGATACCGGATATTAAAGTGCAATCAGTTTATGATAGAGCAATCGGATTTTTTAATTGCTTATGTCAATCACTCTTTTGGTGGTGCGGCGAAAACATTGGAATATGCAAGAAAAAAGAAACAGATAGAGATTTTCAATTTTGGCACAGGCTAAATAGCGCGCCTACAAAAAGCAGCGTACATACGAAAAAAGCGGTATAACAGTAGAAAGTTAGACGGCTGAAAACCGCATAAAATCAAGGGTTTTACCGCGTGAAAAATAAAGGGTAATATCTTTTCCCTTGTACCCTCAAAAACAGCGTTCTAATTTTCTATATATTCATATAAAATGAAAGCGGGAGCAAAATCTGAAAAGTTTTTTGCTCTCGCCAATATTTTTGTATTGACAAATATCTATTTGTAGTTTATAATAACATATAGATAAAATTCTATGTGAGGTGAGCAAATGAGAAACAACTATACAGAAACAGCCGCAATATTCAAGGCGTTTTGTGATGAAAACAGAATACGAATACTTGAAATGCTGCAAACGGGTGAAAAATGCGCCTGCAAACTTCTTGAAGAATTAAATGTTACACAGCCCACACTTTCCCATCATATGAAAATCCTTTGCGATTCGGGGATAGTGGAAAGCAGAAAAGAAGGCAAATGGACGCATTATAAGATTTCAAATAACGGACGAAACAATGTATTGAAACTGCTTGAAGAAATTACAAATACAAACAGTTCTTGCGAAAGCAAGTGCTGTGATTGATAAAAGCCATTGTAACAAAATGGCTTTTATTGAATAGAATATATAGACGCATTTCAATATAACTATATAAGGGAGGATTTTTATGGAAGTATTAAAAACAGCATGGGACTTTTTTCAAAACGAAGTCCTTGGTATGGGTTGGCTCAACCGGCTCATTACGATGATTTTAAACGCCTGTGGTTTAGATACCACAAGCAAAATCGGCGGGAGCATCCAGTTTTTCATTTATGATACCATAAAAATTATGGTACTGCTCGGCGTTTTGATTTTGATTATTTCGTATATTCACAGTTATTTCCCGCCCGAACGGACAAAAAAGATACTTGGCAGGTTTCACGGGATATGGGCGAATATCATTGCCGCCCTGCTCGGCACGGTAACGCCATTCTGTTCGTGTTCCTCTATCCCGCTGTTTATCGGGTTTACAAGCGCAGGCCTGCCGCTTGGCGTTACATTTTCTTTCCTAATATCTTCACCAATGGTGGATCTCGGCAGCCTTGTTTTGCTGATGAGCATATTCGGTTGGAAAGTCGCCGTTTTGTATGTAATATTCGGTCTGGTGATTGCTGTGGCCGGCGGTACTCTTATCGAAAAACTGCACCTTGAAAATCAAGTGGAAGAATATATCCGAAACGGCCACGCGATTGATACGCCGCAGGAAGAACTGCATTTCAAAGACCGTATGAAATATGCATGGGAACAGGTCGTGGAAACCGCTAAAAAGGTTGCGCCCTATGTTTTGATTGGCGTAGGTATCGGCGCTCTCATTCACAACTGGATTCCGGAAGATTTCATTGTGAAAGTGCTTGGCGACAACAATCCGTTTGGCGTTGTTCTCGCTACCATTGCCGGTGTTCCGATGTATGCGGATATTTTTGTTACTATCCCGATTGCCGAAGCTCTGCTTGCAAAGGGCGCTTTGCTCGGCGTTGTCCTCTCTTTTATGATGGGCGTAACGACGTTGTCCCTGCCGTCTATAATTATGCTGCGCAAAGCGGTCAAGCCGAAACTGCTCGGCATTTTCATTGCGATATGTACCATTGGTATTATCCTTGTAGGATATTTGTTTAACGCACTGCAATATTTTATTGTCTAAAAACAGGAGGTTATCATAATGGCATTATTCAATTTTGGAAAGAAAAAGGAAGAAGAAAAGAAAACGGCTGGTTGTAGTTGTAGCTGCGGCTGTGCTTCCGGCGGAATAGAAAACAATACGAACGATTGCTGCCCTGATATAAAAGAGGGTGAAATCTGCTGTATCAAGGTATTAGGTGCAGGCTGTAAATCCTGCCACGAACAATTTGAATACGCAAAACAGGCTGTAAATGATATGGGACTGTCCGTTGCGGTGGAATACATTACCGATATGCCGAAAGTGATGGAATACGGGGTTATGAGTATGCCCGCCATTGTTGTGAATGAAAAAGTTGTCGCTTCGGGTAAGGTGTTGAAATCAAATGATGTGATTGCTTTGCTGCATAAGCTGGGGTTTTAAAGATGGATAAGAAAAAGATAGCTTTTATTTGTGTGCATAATTCCTGCCGCAGTCAGATTGCGGAAGCACTCGGCAAGCATTTTGCCGGGGATAAATACGATTTCTATTCCGCAGGAACGGAAACAAAGCCGAAAATCAATCAGGACGCTGTTCGGCTTATGAAACAGCTTTACGGGATAGATATGGAACAAAGCCAGTACAGCAAGACGATTGATAAAATCCCCATGCCCGACATTGCGATTTCAATGGGGTGTGATGTCGGCTGTCCTTATATCGGCAGGGCATTTGATGATGATTGGGGGCTTGCCGACCCCACAGGAAAACCGGACGCCGTTTTTATAGATATTATAAAGCAAATTGAGGAAAAAGTAAAAACATTATAAAGAAAAAATCCTTTGTCAAAACGATTGGCAAAGGATTTTTCTTTCTATGCAGTAAATAGACGAACCACGGTAACGGG
>CALWWO010000102.1 GCA_944385265.1 uncultured Oscillospiraceae bacterium | reverse complement strand
CAGCAGAGCTTTGACGAAAAAAAAGCCGCGGAGTTTGCGGAAAAGCTGAAAAAGAACAGATTTACTCTCAGCGATTATTACGATCAGCTCATACAGCTTAAATCTATGGGCGATTTTTCCGAAATAGCAGGTATGATCCCGGGAATGAACGCTAAAGCGCTTCAGGGAGCACAGATCGACGAGAAAGCGCTCGCGCATACGGAGGCGATCATCCTCTCTATGACGCAGAAGGAGCGCGACAATCCCTCTATTTTGAATAACAGCCGTAAAAAAAGGATAGCCGCCGGAAGCGGCACGCAGGTAGTGGATATAAACCGGCTGCTTAAACAGTTTGAGCTTATGCAGAAGATGACAAAACAAATGTCAAAGGGCAAGCTGTCCGGTATATTCGGCGGCGGGAAACGCGGTCGCAGCCGTGGTCGCGGTTTCTTCGGTTTTTAACGGTCTTATATCTATTTGATATTTGATTTATATAACAATACACATGGAGGTGACTTTTAATGGTAAAAATCAGGCTTCGCAGAATGGGTGCTAAAAAAGCCCCTTTTTACAGAATAGTTGTTGCTGACTCTCGTGCTCCCCGCGACGGTAAGTTCATCGAAGAAATCGGCACATACAATCCGCTTGCAGAGCCATCCGCGATCACTGTTGACGCTGAGCGCGCTCAATATTGGATCAAAAACGGCGCCCAGCCGACCGACACGGTCAAGACTCTGCTTAAAAAAGCCGGCGCACTCTAAGGAGGGTCATTCTTAAATGAAAGATCTTTTAATCTACATCGCTCAAAACCTTGTTGATAATCCGGACGAGGTTTCCGTTGTTGAACGTGAATCAGGCGGTGAAACTGTTTTTGAACTGCGCGTTGCCCCTTCCGATATGGGGAAGGTCATAGGTCACCACGGTAAGATCGCTAAGCAAATACGTATTCTTATGCGTTCTGTCGCCCAGAAGCAGGGTAAGCGCGTCAGCGTTGACATCATGGATTAAACATCAGGCGTATCCAAAACGTAAGCCCGCTTTGGATGCGCCAAATGTCTTTTCTGCTCTTTTAATTTAGCGCTTTGAATCCGCACATTTGCTTTTTACGCTATTGCCGTTGTCAAAATGTCAATGCAAAAATGCGCTATATCTGGCAATAATACATCGCCTTGCCCTGATACGTAACCGGCGATAATAGTAAAATCCCCCCACATTTTGCCGGGGGATACATTTCATTTCTATTGGCGCCGCACATAGCGGCGGAGCAGGAGATTTTTTATGAAAAAGAAATTTTTAGAAGCAGGCAAGATCGTAAATACCCACGGCATCCGCGGAGAGGTCAAGATCCAGCCGTGGTGCGACAGCCCTGAATTTTTTGCGGAGTTTGGCACCGTATATATAGACGATGCCCCTGTTAAGGTACTGCGCGCACGTGTGCAGAAAACGACCGTCATCGCCGCGCTGGAGGGCTGCCGCTCGATAGACGACGCGATAAAACTAAAAAATAAAATCGTATTTATCGACAGGGACGACGTCACGTTGGAGGACGGTCAGGTGTTTGTGCAGGATCTTACCGGGCTTGACGTAATAAACGGAGCAGACGGAACTAAAATCGGCGTACTTGCGGATGTTCTGTCACTGCCGGCAAACGACGTCTACCTCGTAAAAACCGGCGACGGGAAGGAACTTTTGCTTCCCGCCGTAGATGAATTTATACTTGAGAAAAATATTGACGGCGGCTTTGTAAAGGTCCGCCTTATCGAAGGGATGTAAGCATGCGTATCGATATAATGACACTGTTTCCGGACGCTGTCGGCGCTATGATGAACGAGAGCATAATAGGAAGAGCGCAAAAAAAAGGCATAATAACGATAAAATGCCATCAGATACGCGACTATACGACGAATAAACAAAATCAGGTGGACGACTATCCGTATGGCGGCGGTCACGGCTGCGTCATGCAGGCTCAGCCGCTGCACGCGTGCTGGGAGCATATATGCGGCGAGATAGGATCCCGCGCGCATACGATATATTTGTCGCCGTGCGGCAAGGTATTTACGCAAGCCGACGCTGTTCGCCTAAAAGACGATTATGAAAATCTTATCCTCGTCTGCGGTCACTATGAAGGCATTGACGAACGGTTTATAGAGGAGTGCGTCGACGATGAGATCTCAATAGGCGACTTTGTCCTGACCGGCGGCGAGATACCGGCTATGGCTCTTGCCGACGCTGTGTGCCGGCTTGTGCCGGGAGTTTTGTCGGATGAGGAGTGTTATACGGACGAGAGCCACTGGAACGGGCTTTTGGAATACCCTCAGTATTCGCGCCCTGAGGTCTGGAATGGGCGAAAAGTTCCGGAGATACTGCTCTCCGGTCATCACGCGAACATTGCAAAATGGCGGCGCAAGCAGGCAATCATACGCACAAGGCTGCGGCGCCCCGATATGTATGAAAAGCTTGAATTTACGACGAAGCAGGACAAAAAGCTGCTTGCCGAAATAGAAGAAGAATTAAATAAACAGGAGGAAGCAGAAAATGGAAAACAGGATTGAAAAATACGCCGATCTGCTTATAAGATCAGGGCTTAATGTTCAAAAAGGGCAGAACGTCGTCATATCCTGCCCTGTTGACTGCGCTTTTTTCGCGCGGTTCTGCGCCAAAAAGGCGTACGCGACGGGCTGCCGCGAGGTCATCATGAGATGGACAGACGACGAGTTGGCAAGAGAAAAATATCTCCATGCGGACGACTCAGTATTCGACGAGGTACCGCACTGGGTCTCCGATATGTATAACGACCTGTCGGCAGGCGGCGCCGCGTGGCTGTCGATAGCCGCCTCTGATCCTGAGGCGCTTTCGGGCGTTGACCCTGACAGGATCATGCGCGACGACATGGCCGGCGGCGCGGCTTTAAGGCCGTTTCGCGACAGGCAGATGTCAAACTTCTTCCCTTGGTGCGTCGCCTCCATACCGACAAAGGCTTGGGCGAAAAAGGTGTTTCCGGGACTCTCCGCGGAAGACGCGGTCGCCGCGCTCTGGGAGAAGATACTCGACACCGTACGTGTATACGACGACAGCGATCCGATCGAAGAGTGGAAAAAGCACAACGCGAATCTTAGAAAGCGCGTCGAGACTTTAAACGCCTATAATTTCAAATATCTCAAATACAAAAACTCGCTCGGTACTGATTTGACTATCGAGCTGCCGGAGTCTCACGTCTGGGTCGGCGGCGAAGAGAAATGTGCCGCAGGGCATATGTTCAACGCAAATATGCCGACGGAGGAGGTATTCACCGCTCCTAAGCGCGACGGCGTGAACGGCATCGTCTATGCGAGCAAACCGCTCGTTGTAAACGGCGATATTGCGGAGAATTTCTATTTTGAGTTTAAAGACGGTAAGATCGTAAACATACGCGCTGAAAAAGGGCAAAAACTGCTTGAAACAGCGACAACCGTAGACGAGGGCGCGTCGTTCCTGGGAGAAGTCGCTCTCGTGCCGTATGACTCTCCGATCTCAAATTCAGGCATACTTTTCTATAACACGCTGTTTGACGAAAACGCATCCTGCCATCTTGCGTTCGGCGATGCGTACCCGTGCGTTGAGGGCGGCAATGATATGACGCGCGAGGAGCTTGCAAAATTTGGTATCAACCACTCTATCACGCATGAAGATTTCATGGTCGGTACAAAAGATCTCTCTATCACCGGCATCACGCATGACGGTAAAGAAATCTCCGTGTTTATAGACGGTAATTTCGCGTTTTAAACGTTCATCCCGCTGCCCGCCGCGTTTTATGCCGCATGAATATCAAAGTGCGGCATAGGCGCTCTTAACGAAATGGAGATCAACATGAAAAATTACGATTTTGTTCTATTCGATCTTGACGGAACGCTGACCGACCCCGGCGAGGGCATAACAAATTCCGTTGCGTACGCACTGAAAAAATACGGAATCGTCGTTGGCGATAAAACGATGCTTTATAAATTTATCGGACCGCCGCTTATCGACTCGTTTATGAAATTTTACCGGTTCCCTCACGCGCAGGCAGTTGAAGCCACTAACTTTTACAGGGAGTATTTCTCCGATATTGGGATATTTCAAAACACCGTATATCCCGGCGTCGAAGAGCTTCTTTCAAAGCTGCAAAATACAGGCAAAAAGCTTCTTGTCGCCACATCTAAGCCTGAAATATTCGCCGTCAGAATTTTGGAGCATTTCGATATCGCCAAATATTTTACATATATAGCCGGCGCTAACATGGACGAGACGCGCACATACAAAGATCAAGTGATAGCTTACGCGCTGGAAGCTACCGGTATCACCGATCCTTCGACTGCCATTATGGTGGGAGACCGCGAATACGACATTACAGGCGCTAAAAAATTCGGCATGGACTCTATCGGCGTGCTCTTTGGCTACGGAGAACGCAAGGAACTTGAAAATGCAGGCGCGACATATATTGCCGCCTCTGTCGATGATATAGCTTATATCTTATTGTAAAGGCAATCGGTGCGACAGTCTTTATGTCAAGAAACAACAAAAGCGCTGAGGGAGATGATATCCCTCAGCGCTTTTCCG
>CALWWO010000101.1 GCA_944385265.1 uncultured Oscillospiraceae bacterium | reverse complement strand
CTGCTTTTTTTTTTTTTTTTCCTTCCTATGCGGGATAGTCTGCTCGCCTTGGAGACAGAGATCCAGATATTCCTTCATCTCCTGAATGCTCATGCCGCATTTTTTCAGGCAGACAAGGTCCTTTATCCATCTCACATTGTACTCGTCAAAGATGCGGCGGTTGTTTTTATCACGTTTGACGTCTGGGATAAGCCCCTCATTGCAGTAAAATTTTAAAGCCTGATATGTCAGATCGGTCTCTTTGCACACCTGCATCATCGTGTATATCATCTTTTCCTCCGTTTGTCCGAAAAAAGTATAAAAATTTTTGAAAAAGGTCTTGACCGATTGTTACAACCGGTATTTACAATCGATAGTATCAAACGGTTTGGGCAACCGGATTATAGCACAATTCAAACGTCAGTACAAGAAGTATCGGAGAGGAGACATGAAAATGATATTTTATTTCACCGCCACGGGCAACAGCCTGTACGTCGCAAAGCAAATAGAGGCGAAACCTGTCAGCATCCCGCAGGTGATCCATCAGGAAAACCGCGAATTTTCCGCCGACAGCATAGGAATTGTTGCGCCTGTCTACGGGCACGAGATGCCCAATATGGTCAAAGATTTTATACGGAACTCTGTTTTTAACACCGATTACTTTTACATCATCCTGACCTACGGAAACCGCCATGGCGGCGCGGCGGAGCTTGCAAAGCAGTTCTGTGACGAGTACGGTATCAAGGTAAACTACATAAACGTCGTGCTCATGGTCGACAACTGGCTGCCGAGCTTTGATATGAACGAGCAGATGCAGATCGACAAGAAAATCCCCGAAAAAATGGCGGTCATATTATCGGATCTGAATGCTCGAAAAAATATGATATCTGAGATCACGGATATGGACCGCGCGGCGCACAGGCAGTTTCTTGACCGTATGGGCAGTGCTCTGCCGGAGGCGTGGCAGCATCTTATAAAGGTTACGGACGATTGCACCGGCTGCGGCATTTGCGAGAGGGTATGTCCGTCGGCTTCAATGCGCGTTATTGACGGAAAAGCGGTTTTCCGTCCCGGAAAGTGTGAGACATGTTTTGCGTGTATCCACGCGTGTCCCGCAAAAGCCATTGCCCTCACGGTCCCGGAGAAAAATCCGCAGGCTAGGTTTCGCAACGAAAATATATCGCTGCAGGAAATCATAGATGCAAATCAGCAGACAAACAGCGCATATTCCAGTAACTAACGGAACTGTAATAGCTGCAGTAAAACTGTTCAAAAATAAGGAGAGATCATAATGAACAAATTTACTTTTTCATACCCTACCAAAGTATATTTTGGAAATGGCGTGGCAGTGGAAGCTCTATCGCAGGAACTTCCGAAATTTGGGAAAACCGTTATGCTTGCCTATGGCGGCGGGTCAGTGAAAAAAAGCGGGATCTATGACGAACTTAAAGATCTGCTTACGCAGTCAGAAAAAGAAATCGTAGATTTTTCCGGTATCATGCCAAACCCCACCTATGCAAAAGTGCAGGAGGGCGCAAAGCTCGCTAAAGAGCGCCACGTTGACTTTATCTTGGCAGTTGGCGGCGGAAGCGTTATCGATTGCTGCAAGGTAATCTCCGCACAAGCCATACTCGAAGGGGATATCTGGGCGCTGGAATATCAAGATGGAAAATTCCCCGCAACCGGTATCCCCATGGGCGCTGTCGTCACTGCCTCCGGTACGGGCGCCGAAATGAACGCCGGCGCTGTCATTACTTATGAGGGAAAACTGTGGAAAGGTCCTATCGTTGGCACAGGGGCTTCCTTTGCCGTTCTCGATCCGGCATATACGGCTACAGTTCCTCCTATGCAGGTCCTCTCCGGCGCTTTCGATACGCTGAGCCATGCTATGGAGACATATCTCGGAAGTTCCGATCTGGATAACGTCTCTGATGATGTGGCTCTTGCCATCATGCGCAACACGGTAGCCAATATGCGGCGTCTGCTTTCCGACATAAACGACATGCAGGCGCGCGGCAACCTGATGTGGGATTCCGCCATGGCTGAAAACGGCATTTTGAAAGTCGGTCGTCTGACAGATTTTCAGGCGCATCAGATAGAACATCAGCTTGGAGCTTACACCGACTGTAATCACGGGCAGGGGCTTGCGGTGATCCACCCAGTCTATTACCGGCATATTCTCAAAGATGCAGAAGCAAAATTCACTCGCTTTGCTAAAGAGGTGTTTGGCGCCGACACCGCCGAGGATGGATTAACTGCATTGGCTGGTTTTATCAAAGAGTGCGGCTTGCCGACAAAGCTGTCGGAGCTTTATTCAAAGGTTGAGATCACGCCGGAGGTCCTCCGTCAAGTGGCAAATACCTGCAATATTATAAAGAGCGGTCCGCGCGAACTGAGCCGCGAGGAAATTTATGACATTCTCTGTGAGTGCATGTAAAAATACCAGTGTGACTTGCAGTTCAATATGAAAATCACACTTTGTAAAGGCGTCAATATTTCTCTTATTTTCTACCGTATGCAAGTATGATAAAATCCGGGCTAGCTGTTATGAAACATGACCGCAAAAAGATACGCTTCTTCCATGAGGCGTATCTTTTTTGTTTCTTTTCCATTTCAATTTACCTCAGCCGTCATTATCCGACCGCTTTTTTATACCTTTCAGTTTAAAATTTATTTACTCAACCTACTATAATATGCCGAAAGGATGTTTGACTTGATAGGAAAGCAAATTGTTCACCAAATATCTGCCATAACCGGCGAATTTGTAAGCCATGGCAGAATAAAAATCAAGAATCCAGAAACCGAGATCGCACTTAAATGTGTATCCGGCTTTTTGTTCGGGTTTATCATTTCGACAGCAAAGGTTTTTGGCGACCGAAGTCCTTTCGGTCTCGGCTTTGTCGCTACCGCTTCGTATTCGCTTACGGGCGTATGCTCTGCCGCCGGCGTGCTGCTGGGATATTTGACGGGAAACCCGCTCATGTGGGTGATGAAATACGTTGCCGCGCTTATTCTCATATTTGCGGTAACGCTCACCTTCCGTAAAAGCGAGTTCTCGCTCAGCTCATGGCTTGCGCCTGCAAACGCCGGTATAGTCACCGCCTCCGTCGGATTTATCTATTTGGCTGAAACGGGCGTTACATCTGCAAGCATACTCCTCTTTATGCTTGAAGCGATGCTGGCATCCTCCAGTGCATGGGCTTACAATATGCTTTTTAAGGAACGTGCAGTTTACGGAAGCGCCGATACATACGACGATATACGCAGTATCACAGCCGCGCTGTTTACTGTGTCCTCTGTTTTAATCGCCTTTGCGGCGGTGCAGTTTTTCGATTTTGTCTCCCTTGGGCGCATTCTCGCCGTATTGGTCGTGCTTTTGATAACCTTTAACGGGAAAATGACTTACGGCTGCCCGGCAGCCATTATAATCGGCATATTTCTCGACGCGGCTGAAAATATTGCGCCGTATTTTACAGTAATATATGGGCTTTCAGCGATGATATCAGGCGTTTTTTCACGTCACGGCAAGTATCTGTTCGCCCTGAGCTTTGTTTTTGTCAGTTCAGCAGCAGCCGTATGGTCGTACACTGATATGAGAGCCGTCGCCGCACTCATCGAAGTACTAGCCGCATCGCTTATTTTCATAGCCGTTCCTAACAAAGCCATATCGGCTGTCGGCGCGCTTCTGCCGTCGTATCAGTCCGGCAACGGCGCAGCCAGAGCATGCGAATACACGCGCAGGCGAATAGAGCAGGCAGCCGCAGCTTTCCGCGAGCTGTATGAAACAGTGCGCGACGCTTCCGGCGAGGGGAAAAACGACGCCGACATCGCCGCGGTATTCGATAAAGCTGCCGACATGGTTTGCCGTAAATGCCCCATGGTTTCAAAATGCTGGCAGATCGACTATCAGAGCACATTGAATGTCCTTAACGACATCTCAACGCTCATGGTCGAAAAGGGCTCCGTAGCTCCGGAGGATTTTCCTGAGTATTTTGCCGGCTCGTGCAGGCATATAGACGAGCTGTCCTCAGCCATCTCGCAGGAAGTTCGTGCTATGCTTTATCGGCGCAGCTATCGCAGCCGCCTTTTAGAACGGCAGGGGGTGGCTTACAATCAGTACTCCGACATTTCAGCCGTATTAAAAGGGCTCGCTTCCGAACTTACAGCGCGAAACGACTTTGACTCTGCGGCTGAGCACCGTCTTCTAAAATATCTCAAAAGTCTTGATATACCGGCGTCAGCCGCAGTATTCCGCGACAGCGGAGGGCGGCTGCACGCAGAGCTCTCCGGTCGTGGTCTATATAAGCTGCGGAAAATGCCCGATTATCTCGACAGGCTGTCAGTCGTGCTGGAAACGCGCCTATGTACCTCGGAGTTGAGAAATTCAGCCGATCGTATCGAGCTGCTCGAGGCGGAGCCTCTCACCGCTTTGGTCGGCATAGCCTCGTCAAAAAAGACGGGACAGGCAGTCAGCGGAGACAGCTGCACATATTTCAAGACGGACGAGGGTACCCTTTACATCATTCTCTCCGACGGTATGGGGACGGGCTCAAAAGCAGCCGAATCCAGCCTAGGCGCCGTTCATATATTGGAGCGCTTTCTGCGCGCCGGCATATCGCCTGAGGTCGCCATAAGAATATTAAACGGTCTTATGCTGCTTAAAAATGAGACCGATACTGTCTGCGCTACGGTCGATCTGATGTGCATAAGCCTATTCACCGGCGAAACTAAGATTTTTAAATACGGCGCGGCGCCGTCGTACATCCGCAAAAGCAGCGGCGTGTCTAAAATAAGCTGCCGCTCCTTTGCCGCGGGACTTGGCGCCTCGACCGACGACGGTCCTGATATCGTGCGCCTGAAGCTGCGCCCATCCTCTATCGCAGTTATCACAAGCGACGGAGTCATAGGAGACGGAGACGACGAATGGCTGCGCTCCTTTATTGAAGAATACGAGGGGGCAAGCCCTAAAGAGCTCGCACGGAACATAGTGCGTACCGCTTGCGATAAATTCGGTTCCGACGACGACATGACAGTGCTCACCGTGTTTATGGAGGAGCGTAATTAGCGTGTATACTCTTGCATGAAATCGGGCAAACTGGTAGCAAATGGTTTGGAGAGTGATTGCTTTGGTTAAAGGTATTTCTCGTCGCGTTATCGTTGTGAAATCCCCTGATCCTCATATTTTTGAAGAGGCTATATTCCTAGTAAAAGAAGACGCGTCAAATCGCGGTGTTACTCAGGATGAAATTTTAAAGGAAGCTCAAAGCGTAGCAAACAACTATATCCGCAATAACACGGATAAGCGCAAACCCGTACGGTTATCCCCGGTCGCCGCAGGATTCGTAGGCTCGGGAGTGACAGCGGTGATATGGCTCTTATGCAACATGTTTTAAAAAAGCGAAGCAGAGATTATTTCTCTGCTTCGCTTTTTATTACACTATTATCGGGCTTTGCCGCCATTCCTTGCCTCCCGGCTCATGCAGAGCGAGAGTATAAAAATCAGTCGCCGCCGCCTCAAGCGCAAATATCCGCGCGGCGCGCTCTTCAAGTCTTTTCGCCGCCACCGGTTTCGTTATCACCGGACCGTCCTCCGATATGTGGTTTAATATCTCGCGCCCTTTGTTACCGGCAGCGTGCACGCGGACGTACGGCGGCGCACCCGCGGACTCGTCAGGCATTACGCCGAGCACAGCGCAAAACAACGCGCGCCTTATGCGCGACATC
>CALWWO010000100.1 GCA_944385265.1 uncultured Oscillospiraceae bacterium | reverse complement strand
AAATCCTGCATGTCTACCAATTCCATCACAGGCGCATATATTAGGCGAAAGCAGCTTCCGCCTATTTATATAAAATATAAATGATACATATCGCATCTTTAGTTCTCTAAAACCGCACTGTTTTTATTTTGCGGCTTTAAAGGTAACTATAAAGCGTGTTCCCCCGGAGCTTCTCGATTCGGCTTTGACCGTACCGCCGTATTTCTCCACGGTCGATTTAACTATCGAAAGTCCGAGACCGCTGCCCCCCGCCTCTCTCGATCTTGCCTTATCGACCCGGTAAAATCTGTCAAACAGGAACGGAAGCGCATCCTCCGGTACTCCTATACCCGTATCTTCGACGATCATTTCAACCGTACTATCTGTTTTCTTGAGTTTTGCGACGACATTTCCGTTAGGATTATTGTATTTAATAGCGTTTTCTATCAGATTAAGCGCAATTTGATATATGTCATCCTCCACAGCGTGGACGAAACAGTCCTCTTCAAGAACGCTTCTAAGTTTTATATTATTTACGTCGGCGACAGGCTTTAATATTTTTATCGTTTTGTCGATTACATTAGCCATATCGACTTTCGTTCTGTTAACGGTCACGTCGTTACCATCTTTATCTATCCGCGTGAGCGCCAGCAGCTTTTCCGTAATTCTTGTAAGACGTTCAGCTTCATTACCTATATCAGCGACAAATTCTCGTATTGTTTCAACATCGACGTTATCGTTTTGTGTAATGCTGTCACTTAAAAGCTTTATCGAGGCAAGCGGCGTCTTCAATTCATGCGATGCGTCCGATACGAAACGACGGCGCACTTCCTCATTGCCCTCGATTTTTTCAGCCATCTGGTTTATCTCATGCGCTATTTTCGCGAACTCGTAAACTCTGCCGGGATCCAGCCTGTTTTTATAATTTCCGTCGCTTATGCTCTTAATCGCAGACAGATATAGCTCGATCTTTCGAGACATAAATCGCACTGCCACTATTCCCAGCAAAAGCGAAACCAGCAAAATCGCCATTGATATTCTAAACAGATCTCGCTGCAATTTTACGATTATATTTCCTTGATCGCGGTCAAAATCAAAAATAAGCACCGCGCCGGAAAGCCTGTCCGAGTGGATGACGGGCATTGCTGCATAGCTGAAAAACGCCCCGTCCTTGAATTGGGAAATAAATATATCATTGTATTCCAGCGCGTTTCTGATTGCCCTCAACGTGACATATTCATCATAAAAAGCATACGTTCCGCTTGCTTCATAAATGAATCTACCGTTTGCATCCGCGACCACTACAAGAGCAAATTCCTCCGTTTCGATCGGAGATATCGCTTTCGTTATCTCCGTCTGGCTGAGTGTTTCAAGCGATGACAAAGCAGAATTTATTACAGATACCTGATTTAAAAGAGCCGTTTGCTTTGCCGAAAATATCAAGTTTCTTGCCGTAATTGCAGGATATGTGTTTAACAAAATTAGTATAACAGCGATAAGCGACAAATAGATAATGAAAAACTTAAAGCATATACTGCTTAAAAAATCCCTTGCTTTACTGCTAAACTTTGAAATAGTAGCCAACTCCCCATTTTGTCATAATATGCTCGGGCTCAGCGGGGTTTTTCTCTATTTTGTCTCTTATCCTGTGTACATGGACGTCGACCGTCCTTATATCGCCCTGGTAATCGTGTCCCCATATCAGGTCAAGCAGATTTTCGCGGCTGTAGACCTTCCCGGGATTTTTCATCATCAGTTCAACAAGATCATATTCTTTACCTGTCAGCTCAACGCTGCGCCCGTCGTTTTCCACGACGCGCGTATTTGTATCAAGCGTTACCGGACCCAGCGTTATCACAGTTTCGTTTGACGTCTGCTGTGCAACGCGCCTCAATATCGCTCTTACCCTCGCCTTCAACTCAAGGATATTGAACGGCTTTGTTATATAATCGTCCGCGCCGTACTCAAAGCCTATGACTTTATCCATATCCTCGCTTTTCGCAGTAAGCATAATGATAGGTACCGTTGAAAATTCACGAATCTGCATACATGCCTGAAGTCCGTCGAGCTTTGGCATCATCAGGTCAAGAATTATCAAATCAAAAGCTTTTGTCTTCGCCAGTTCGACAGCCTCTTCCCCATCGTTTGCGGTTTCTACCTGATACCCTTCGTTTTCAAGATTGAACTTTATCCCTTTAACAATAATTTTCTCATCATCAACTACTAGAATTTTCATACTGCCCTCCATTATTTTATCATAGTAAAAATATATTTATCATTTCGCTTATGTCGTTATGAGATCGCAGATCTTCGCATACGTTTTTTCTCCGATCCCCGATACGTTTGTTATTGCCTCTTTTGACGAAAACGGTCCGTTTGTCTGCCTATAATCTATTATCCGCTGAGATAAGACGTCGCCTATCCCGGGAAGCGTCTTAAGCTCTTCCGCAGAGGCTGTATTAATATTGATAAGTCCGCCCTGCGTTTTGGAAGTATCGGCACTACTGTTTTCTGATTGCGGTGGCTCCTCCTGCACAGCACTGTTGATTGAATCGCTGTCCGAAAACGGTTCCTGACTGTTTTCAGAATTTGCATCATCATATGTCTGTCCGTCGCTTCCAGTATCGGACGCATTCCCGTTTCCCGGTGCGAGCATGATCCCGTCAACCCCGTTTTGCGTATTGATAACTATTGTCCCATCTACACTTCCTTTGCCGACAAAGTAGCCGAAAGTAAATGAAACAAAAACAACAAACAGAAGGACACATGCCGCTTCATATCTTTTTAACTGCATGAGCTCTCCCTTTCCCGCAATTTGTCGAAACGCAACACACTATAGATAACATTATATAACAAAGTTTCTAATATGAAAACAAAAAAATAATCTGATTTAAAAATTTTTGTATTTCTGAATTAAAAAAAGCATGGGATTAATCCCATGCCCGCGAAAATCTTTTGGAGGCGACACCCGGATTTGAACCGGGGAATCGAGGTTTTGCAGACCTCTGCCTTACCACTTGGCTATGTCGCCGA
>CALWWO010000099.1 GCA_944385265.1 uncultured Oscillospiraceae bacterium | reverse complement strand
CTTGAGGACATCTTGAACAGCCGCACGAGAGTGCGCCGCATCATAACGGACGAGCTCGCCGCCATAATCAAAAAATACGGAGCGCCGCGAAAGACGGGCATCGTGTATGAGGATGAGATCGCGGACGAGGACGAGGGTGATTCCGTCCCCGACTACCCCGTTACCGTGTTCTTCTCGCGCGAGGGATATTTTAAGAAGATCACGGCGCAGAGCCTTAGGATGAGCGGCGAACAGAAATACAAGGAGAACGACGGACCGAAGCAATCGTTTGAAACGAAAAACTCAGCGGAACTTTTGGTATTTACCGATAAATGCCAGGTGTACAAGGCGAAGATAGCCGATTTTCCGGATATGAAGGCGTCGCAGCTCGGCGTGTTTTTGCCGGTAACGCTCGGCATGGACGAGGGCGAGAGCGCGATATATGTCGCCGATCCCGGCGATTATACCGGCAGCATACTGTTTTTCTATGAAAACGGCAAGGCGGCGCGTGTAGAAATGAGCGCATACGCCACGAAAACGAACAGGAAGAAGCTGACCGGCGCGTATTGCGACAAGCAAAAGCTCATAACGGCTATTGCGATTGAAGAGGATACCGAGATTGCGGTATACTCGACAGAAGAGCGGGCGCTCGTGTTCAATACGGCGATGCTTGCCCCGAAGACGACGAGAAGCACGCAGGGCGTGTCGGTAATGACGATTAAAAAGGCAAAGCACGGACTCAAGCGGGCAGAGCTGCTGTCAAAAACGCAGATCAAAAACGCGGCGAGATATCGTGTAAAAACGCTTCCGGCAGCCGGCGCCGTCCTGAAGCCGGAGGATTCGGAGGAACAGCAGCTCTCTATTTTATAGCAGGAGGTATCGTATGAAAAAGATCGCGACCGCTTTGGCTGTGGCTGTTTTGGCTGCAGTGTGTCTTACGGGGTGCACTGCGTACTCCCTGTTTGAAAAGGAGTACACCGACGTATCGCAGCATACCGACTCATCTTCAACGGGAAGCTCCGACAGGCGCGAGTTTTCAGAAGCGTCAAATTACGACGAGCTGAAGGAGGCATATCTCGACATGATACGCGATTATGTCGAGGACGGCGTGATAAGACTTGTCGATTATGAGGGCGATCCTACGTATGAGGCGGCTGACGCAAGCGTCGAGGTGGCAAACGGAACGGCGCTCGGTATTTTTGCGGTATATAACATGAACGTCAGCGTCATATACGGCGCGGACAGTACGATTGTGGAAGTCACGATAGATTATAATAAGAGCATACGGCAGATAAAAAACCTCGGCGAAGCTAATACTGAAGAAGAGGTAGAGGCGATCATATACAAGAGCGTTCAGGATTCGGCGTCATATGTCGCTTTTTCGACGTCGCTCGATACGATAACGCCGGAGTATGTGAAAAATCTTGTCGAGAGATATTATTATTCGGACGCGTCACTTTCGGTTTTTGAGCCCGTAAGCAACACGGCTGTATATACGGGGCTCGACGATGAGAGGATAATTGAGATAAGCTACGCCAGGCAATATACCGTAAACAGGCTTGCTACCATGAGATATGAGATGATATACGAGGGGAACAAGTACTTAAACGGCGATGAAGAAGACGTCACAACGGCGGAGTGGCTGCTCAGCTTATGTGAAAGGCTTGCGGAGGAGACGGAATACGTTTCCAGTGCAAGCATTGCGAACAACAGGACGGCAATCGAGAACACAGCTTACGGCGCGATAGTAAACGGGAGAGCGTCAAGCGAGGGAATCGCTATGGCGTATAAGCTGGTATGCGACTTAAACAACGTGGAGTGTATCGTTGTGATCGGTTTGAAGGACAACGCCGAGCATTACTGGAATATTGTGAATCTCGACGGGGACTATTATCATATCGATGTGTCCGCTGTGAACGCAGAGGGGATATCAGTCACGTTTTTGAGAAGCGACAGCGGGCTGCCTGCCGGATACGAGTGGGATAGAAACGGATATCCGGAGTGCAGAGGTGCGCTTTCGTATTACGACGTCGCTTCCGACGCGTAGCGGAGGCTGCCCAAAGCGCTCCGCAGAAGCAAAAATCGAGCGGGCAACGCAAAAAAACGGCTTTTTAAGCTTGACAACGCAAAAAAGGTTTGATAAAATACACGAGCGTTCCAAAGACAGCAGGTGGCGATGTGCCGTAAATCCTGCCGAGGATAGCTTAAAAGGAGCTTATCTGTCCTCATGCTTTGGCATGAGGACATTTTTTTGAACGCGGATCATATTTCCGGAGGTGAAACAAATGCCAAACGCACAGGTTCTCAGCGAGAAGAAGGCTGTTGTAGCCGCTCTTACAGAGAGACTTAAAAACGCAAGCGCAGGCGTTTTCGTTGATTACAAGGGAATCACCGTCGCGGAAGATACGGCGCTGCGCGCCGAACTTCGCAAAAACGGCGTTGAATACTCCGTAGTAAAAAACACGCTTGTCCGTTTTGCTCTTGACGACGCGGGACTGTCGGAGCTCGATCCTATTTTGAACGGGACGACGTCTCTTGCAACCGGCGTAGAAGATCCTATCGCTCCAATCCGTCTTATCTGCGAATATTCAAAAAAGATGAACGACAAGTTCGAGATAAAAGCCGGATTTATGGACGGTAAAGTCCTTCCTATCGAGGATATCATGAAGATCGGCGAGCTGCCGTCTAAAGACGCGCTTTACGCAAAGGTCCTCGGAACGATGCTCGCTCCTATCACAAGCCTTGCCGTCGTACTCGGACAGGTTTTGGAGCAGAAGGGCGGTAGCGTAGAAGCGGCTGCCCCCGCGGATGAAGAGGCTGCCCCGGCAGCGGAGTAATCCGCAATCAACAGGAGATAACCCCTGATACTTTTTTATATGATTTTTATGGAGGTAAATTAAAATGGCAAGCGAAAAAGTCACTGCTATGATTGAAGAGATCAAAGCTCTTACAGTTCTTGAACTGTCTGAGCTCGTACATGAACTTGAGGAAACCTTCGGCGTATCTGCCGCAGCCGTTGCCGCTCCTGCCGCAGGCGGAGCCGCTGGCGGCGCTGCCGCAGCCGAGGAGAAGACCGAGTTTGACGTTGTCCTCACAGCTATCGGCGCTGAGAAGATCAAGGTCATCAAGGAAGTCCGCGGCATCACCGGTCAGGGTCTTGCTGAAGCTAAGGCTACTGTTGAAGGCGCTCCGTCCACGATCAAAGCGGGCGTTTCTAAGGAAGAAGCCGAAGAGCTCAAGGCAAAGCTCGAGGCTGTCGGCGCTTCTGTCGAACTCAAATAACAACGCGGTCTATCCGCAGCAAAAAGGGAGAGGATGTCCTCTCCCTTTTTATTTTACGCTGTGTCTACTGCTCAACGCGCACTTGCACTCGCGCACCTGCCATGTCCGCTGATCGCTGTACAGCATACTCACATACCTATCCTGCTCGTTGTTCGCCGCGCAGCCGCACCCGCTGCACCGCGTATTCGCCGCATGGCTGTACTCTCCCCTCCGTACGTACCGTGCATGTTGTCCGCCACGTGCTGTTACACCCTCCGTACCTTGTATTCGCTGTGCTGACTGACGGCAAACTGCTCGCGAGCATTTTCCATCCGTACCCGCCGCGCGGCTGCACTTGCGCATTTACGTACCTGCACTAACGCACTCGCCGCGTAACAGCTCGCGCTGTGCCTCTTGGATTTGTGCGCATTTTACCGTGCAGACCCTTTCCTCCCGCGCCGATTTATAGCGTTTATGCAGCTATCGTGCCTGAAAATATCAGAGATGCTGCGACATAAAGTAATAAATTGTGGAAAATTTTGTATATTTGTGTTAAAATTAATATATAGTATGCTCAGGACTGGTGATATATGACGGATAAGATATTTCGTGAGAAGATGATACAGACATTTTTAAATAGCGGGTTCAGCTCATTTGACGAGCGCGGCGCGCTGGAATTGTTGCTGTACTTCTCAGTGAAAAAGGACGATCCGAAACTGATCGCACAGAGACTAATGCAGCATTTCGGTACGATCGCCGCTGTCTTTGATTCAACGACGGAGGAACTGTTGACGATCGAGGGAGTGGATAAAGACTCTGCGTTGCTTATAAAGTTGATCCCGCAGATAGCGAGAAGGTATCTTGTGTCGAAAACAAACGCCGACTTTGTCATCAATGGTCCGAAAAAGGCGGGAGAATATTTACTTCCCTATTTCTTTGGCGAGCTTAATGAGACGTTTTACATGGTTTGCCTTGATTTTAAAGGAAGAGTATTAAACTGCCGGAAAATGTTTACAGGCGATATAAACTCGACAAGTCTCAGCATCAGAAATATTGTGAGCAACGCGCTTGGCAGCAATGCCGCCGCAGTCGTCGTGGCGCATAATCATCCCAGTGGGTTTGCTCTCCCCTCCAATGAAGATGTAGAGACTACACGGAAGATAGAGATCGCGCTCGCTTCCGTAGGCGTGACGCTCGTCGATCATATAGTGGTCGCGGACGATGATTTTATATCGTTTTTTGATAACGGGTATTTTGAAAAAAGCAAGAAGGAATTACAGGAGGCAAAAAGCTCACACGGGTGAGTCGCACGCTTAAAAGCTCCGCTGCCGTCATTTTTAAAAGACGGATAAGCACGGCGCTAAGGCACGCCGCGTTTATAAAAATGCGGCGCAGTTTTGCGGATGGACGGAATATAATTTAATATATGTCAAAATATCGCCGCGATTTGCGGAGAGTGTTTGTGAAGGGCTGTCGGAAGGTGTTTGTGTACCGTGTCTGTAAAACGAAGGGGCGTGATTATATGACCGGAAATGCCAGGAACAACAAGCTTGATATCATTTACAGCAGATATAAGGATCTTATGCATTATATCGCAAACGATGTGCTGCGCGATTACCACCTTGCTGAGGACGCGGTAAATCAGGCGCTTTACAGGATATCCGAAAGCCTTGATGAGCTTGACGAGGCGGACAGCGCGCAGACGAAAAATTTCGTTTCGGTCGTGACCAAGCGCACCGCAATCGATATGTACAGAAAGCGAGCGAAGACGGACGCGCTGTCTCTCAACGCGCTTATAGCCGATTTTTCGGGCGCGGAGCCTGCCGTAAAAGCTGAGGATATCGGGATATTGCCGTATGCGCTCTCACTTTTGCCGGAGGAGTATGAAAAGACGCTTATCCTGAAATACGAAAAGGGATACAGCAATAAGGAGATCGCCGGTATCATGCAGTGCAGCGAGGCGAAGGTCGCAAAGCTCGCCGTGAGGGCGAAAAGCAAACTGCGCGACATTTTAAAAGAGCTGAACGAATGAGCCGCCGGATCGCGGCTTTCGGCGCGGCAAAACCGGGATAAAGCCATAAACTGATAAAAAAGCCGCGGCGTTTGCGGGGAAGCTTGGCATATAAGCTCCGATACCGGCACACGTGATACGGCGGCATATGGAAAATTAAAAGCGGCGCGCGAAGAGATGTCGAAGGCGCCGCTTTTTGTGCTATAATCGTGCGCGAAGGACTGCTTTTTGCACGGATGCGTTATAATGCGAATCGGGCAGAGATAGCGGAGAGAATCGCAGACCGCTTTTTGCGCGGATAAGTATTGTGCTGAAAAAGATGATTTTTGCGGAAGGCAAGGATTTTTTAAATTAAAAACGCGTAAATATCGTCTCCGACCCCGAAAAATATTTTTTGCGTTTGTATTCTATATAAATGAACAGGAGGGCGCCTGAATGAAAAATGAACATGATATCGTGGCGCAGGTATACGCCGCGAAGGAGGATAGCTACGCTGCCGATCAGCTTGTGTGCAGCTATCTGCCGTTTATAAAGGCGGAGACGGCGAAATTTATAAAAAGAGTGCCCGAGGAAGGGCAGGATGACGAGCTGTCCGTGGCTATGTTCGCTTTTCACGAGGCTGTCCTCGGTTATCGGCGGAGCCGCGGCTCGTTTATGGCGTATGCCGCGAGGGCGATAAAGAACCGGCTGATAAATTATGCAAAGAGCGAGCGGCGCCATTCGGGGCACATATCGCTTGACGCCGAAGCGGGAAGGGGCGACGATGACCGCACGCTGCTCGATAAACTGAGCGGCGAAAAAAATGAAGTCGAGGAATTTGCGGCAAAGACCGCCGCGCAGGGCGAGATAATGCACTTTGCGGGAGAGCTGGGGAGTTTTGACCTCAGTCTTACGGATATCGCGGACAACTGCCCTAAGCAGGAGCGCACGCTTGCGGCGTGCTATCGCGCGCTGGAATACGCAAAAACGCGTCCGGAGCTGTTCGATATACTTCAAAAAACGAAAAAGCTGCCTATAAGCCAGCTGGCAGAGGGAGCTAAGGTAGAGAGAAAAACGCTGGAAAGGCACCGCAAATACATGGTGGCGATCATGCTGGCGTACACTAACGGATTTGAGATAATACGCGGGCATTTGAGCCAGATAGTACCGGCGGAAGGAGGTCGGACAGCATGAATATCAAAAACGATATGGATAATATAAACGGCGGAAATTTCCTTGTGCTGGAATGCCACCGCAGCTACGCCGTTGTTTTAGACGAACGCGGGCGGTTTCTAAAAGTCGCGAATATCGGCTACGAAGTGGGCGAAAACGTCGGCGATGTTATAGAGATGGAAGACGGCGCGGGCAGGTTCCGTTTTAAAAAACCAGTCCTACTATTGTTTGTCGTACTGTGCCTGTGCCTTGTGCTTTTCGGGATATGGCGGTTTTGGGCAATGCCGTTCGGCGCCGTGCGCATGCAGATAAATCCGGATGTGGTCATGTCCGTAAACCGATTCGGATACGTTTTGGAGCTTGACGGGATAAACGACGACGGCGACGAGCTGACAGACGACGTCCGGGTTTTCGGAAAGAAGGCGGAGAAACTGACAGAGGAGCTCGCCCTGCGCGCCGTCACGATGGGCTATTTAAGGTACGGGGATGAGATCGTTTTAACAGTCGACGGCGAGGAGGATAAATGGGCTGAGGAAATTGCGGAGGTTCTTGAACGCCGCCTCGTATCGAGCCTTGAGGGCGGAGCCGTCATTACGGCAGAGCTTGACGACGATCTTATGGACGATTATGAGGACCACGAGCTTAAAAACCGGGACGACGATGACGACGATCATTATGACCGGGACGACGATGACGACGATTATTATGACCACGACGATGACGATTGATCAAAAATTTTGTATTTGATGAAAAATTTTTTCTCTCCGACCCCGGTTTTGAAAAGGCGGTTTTGTATACTGTATATACAAAGCAAAAAATCAAGGCTGCGCCGCTCATTGAAGCTCAATAAATACGAGCTTTAAAGGCGCAACATAAGACAGTATTAAAGGAGAAGATAATATGAAAAGGAATTTTAAACGTATTTTGACAGCGACAGCCGCCGCTGCGCTCAGCGTGCTTGTTTTAGCGGGATGCGACGACGACAGAGCGGCAAACTTTACACAGGGGATCGGAAACGGAAATAAAACCTCCGTATGGAGCAGCGAAATGCTCGACGCATCGGCAAACACGGACGCCGGTATTGATACGAGCGTGAATACGGATGCTAACAATACGGATAATACCGCCAGTACGGGCAATACAGGCGCGAATGCCGGTACGGATATCGGGCTCGACCGGGCGAAAGAAATAGCATACGCCGAGGCAGGGGTATCGGAAGCCGCCGCGGTAAGAAGAGATTACTCATTTGAGCATGGCGTATACGATATCGACTTTACTGTAAACGGGATAGAGTACGATTACGAGATACTCGCCTCAACGGGCGAGATCATAAGAGCAAACCGCGAGTACGACGACGATTATTATTACTACAATAACGGCGCGGGCAATGGCAACGGCAACGCGGGCGTGAACAACAACGCCGGTACGGATATCGGGCTTGACCGGGCAAAAGAGATAGCGTATACTGCGGCGGGGGTATCGGAAGCCGACACGACAGAGAGAAGTTACTCGCTCGAACATGGCGTATACGATATCGAGTTTACGGCAAACAGGGTAGAATACGATTATGAAATTCTCGCCTCAACGGGCGAGATCATAAAAGCAAACCGCGAGTACGATTGATCGGGTACGCAAAACGCCGCGGCGGGATTAACGCACATATAAGAAAACATAAAGCGCCCTCTTACGCGGTTTATCGCATAAGAGGGCGCTTCCTATGGCGCGCCGGGTGTGTAAATGAGGCTTATACTGCTCGGGGGCAATGCATATGATAAATCGTCCGCTGTGTAATATGTGACTAAGCATCACGCGGCTGCCATATAACGCGCGGAATGAAATCAAATGAGCTGCCGGTTGAATATTCAACCGGCAGCCTCATACGCTTACGATATTCAATTTTTACCGTATCTTTTTAAAATACAGTCAAATCGGATTAGTTGACGTTCTAACATAAAATTGATTTGCCAGAGGGAAATATTCATCCGACGGGAAGCTAAATGCATTTATGCGAATACTTTTTAAAACCTTCAATATCGCACAACTTAAGATGATGATAAATTTTTACAAGATTACTGCTCCACACGAAAATCGCGGTATTCGGAACAGCACGAGCGCCTGTATCAGGCAAGCCATAACATCTTTTGCTGCGTTTGGAAGAGTCCTATTGTATAGGATTTACCGTTTACTTTTGGTATTAGTTTATTACTCCGGATCTTTGCCCGTCGTTTAAGGAAACCCTTTTGGCTTTTAGCTTCAGATCTTGCCCTTAGCTTTGAGCATTTGCTTTTTGCCTTGGGTTTTGCTTTTCGCTTAGAGCTTTTGCTTCGGGTCTTGCCTATTGCTTTGAGCATTTGCTTTTTGCTTTAAGCTTCGCCTATTGCTTTGAGCATTCGCCTTTTTGCCTTGGGTTTTGCCTTTCGCTTAGAGCATTTGCTTTTTGCTTCGGGTTTAACCTTTAGCTTAGAGGTTTCGCTTTTCTGCTTCGGGTTTCGCCTTTAGCTTAGAGGTTTTGCCTTTCTGCCTTGGGTCTAACCTTTTGCTTTAAGCTTTCGCTTTTCTGCTTCGGGTCTTGCCTTTCGCTTAGAGCTTTCGCCTTTTTGCCTTGGGTCTTACCTATTGCTTTGAGATGTCGCCCTTGCGCTAGGTTTAGCCTTTTACTCTGGGTCTTTCCTGTTGCTTTAAACTATCTTCCTGATATTGTCAATTTTTTCGGATGGGCGCTGTTAAAAAGAGATGCAGCTGATGATATCCGATATTCTCTCTCGCTTACCCGGGAAATATTTTTTAACTAAACTGGCTGCACAAAATACTTTTTGGATTTGATTTTTAAAATCTGTTCCGCATCGAAATTTTCGCTTACAATTAAGCGCTGCATATGCATTATATGATAGCTTATCAAAGCCTGTTTTAAAAACGGCGGCTGTGAAACACACACCATTTGATGCACCGGCATATGCATGAAACGACTTCGCCCGACGGATACGATATCCGTTTTCCCGCCTGCCCATTGTAGATCGTAAATCAAACCGCTTATACAGCGCCGAAAACCGGTAGCTGTGATTTTATCGCGTTAAACGCGCTTTATAAAAATATGAAGAAGGAGGTTTGTATTTTTCTCTACACCGAGACGGGTTTTCTTTCCACTTCCCACAGGGGCTCAGTCTTTTGCGGAAAGGACCATTTCAAATTTTTACATTTTTAACGATCGATATGCTCCAAATTGAAATTTTGCTTTGCACAGAGCTAAAGCTTCCGGTTACTTTTTACAGCACCTTTTTCCCTCTGGCTCTTGAAAAGCTTGCGTCCCACATTGGAACCATCTCCTTTCAAGCTTCTATTAACTATAACGAAAATTATCTCCGATTCAGGACACTTTTTGTGCAAAAAAATTATTTTTGTTAACATTGCACAAAATTAGAGGGGCGTTTTTGTGCAATATGCACAAAAACAGGTCCGGCACGGAAGTCACGCGGCAGGCGGGAATAATATATAGCAGCGTTCCGCTTTCTCTGACGGAATATCCCTGCGGCGTACTCGCTGCCGGATGGAACGAGCGCTCTACGCCGGTTAGTCGAGCCTGCCTTGACTTTTTCAGAGGAGTTATTTATAATACGAAATACTCTCTATATGGTGCAAGCTGACAGGCGGCGGCGTTTGCCGCGCCGGGCCGGTTGATTGCGGCAGCGGATGGGCGCATCCGCGGGACAGTAGACGTTTCCTATTGCTCCGCGTGCGCTTATTTTTGTTTGAGCATAGTAGTCTTGCTATCGCTTTTTTCCGGATCGCAGCATTACTGCCGCTTTAAAGAGAGACCGGCGAAAAGTCACGCTGATATTGAGGTTTTGACTATCGCCTCGTAATGACGGGCAAGCGGCGGCGATAGCGAAGATCCCGCATGTTGCGGGACGATGATTTTGTTTCTATTTATACCGCTTAAAGCGGTTTGATGGGAGATCTCTATGACTGATTTTTTGATCAAAAAATTTATCAAAAACTATAAAAATACGGAGAATTCCGCTGTGAGGGCGGCATATGGTAAATTTTCAAGCTATGTCGGCATTTTTTGCAACATACTGCTTTTTTCAGGAAAGCTTACCGCCGGGCTGCTGTCAGGCTCGGTATCCGTAATGGCGGACGCGGTGAATAACCTTTCGGACGCGTCGTCAAGCATAATAAGCCTTTTCGGCTTCAAGCTGGCTGAGCGACCTGCGGATGAGGAGCACCCGTACGGGCACGGCAGGTACGAGTATTTGTCCGGTCTTATGGTGGCGGTCCTTATAATCGTGATCGGAGTTGAGCTGCTTAAAAGCAGCTTTGATAAAATACTCAATCCCGAACCTGTTGAATTTGGGTGGATGACCGTCGCGATACTGGCGGCGTCGATACTTTTAAAGCTATGGATGATGATGTTCAACCGCAAAACGGGCAAAACTATCGGCTCGCAAACGCTGATTGCAACCTCGGCGGACAGCCGCAACGACGCGATATCGACGTCGGCGGTTTTGGCTGCGGCGCTTATATCGCGCTTTACCGGAGCCCGGCTTGACGGCTGGATGGGTCTTGCCGTCGCGGTGTTTATACTGATAAGCGGATATGAACTTATAAAGGACACGATAGACCCCCTGCTCGGCAGAGCGCCTAATGGAGATACAGTGCGTGCTATACGCGATAAGATAATGAGCTACCCAAACGTCCTCGGCACGCATGACCTGATGATACACGATTACGGTCCCGGCAGACAGTTTGCCAGCGTGCATGTCGAGATGGCGGCAGAAGGCGACGTGCTTGAAAATCATGATATAATCGACAACATTGAACAGGATTTCCTGAATAACGACGGGCTCAATATCGTTATCCACTTTGACCCGATAGTGACAGGAGACGGATGCGTAAACGATCTGCGCGTGTGGCTTGCCGAGGAGGTAAAGATAATCCACCCGCAGCTAACGATACATGATCTGCGCGTCGTTCCCGGCGTGACGCATACGAATGTCGTGTTCGACTGCGTAAAGCCGTTCGATCTCGATATGACGGACGGCGAGCTGCGCGCCGCGATAACGGCGCTTGTACGGCGGGAGCATCCCGATTACAACTGCGTCATAACAGTTGATCGGAGCTACGCCGCGATGCCGCATTAGAACCAAAAGGCGCTGACATAATTTTTGCATTTTCAGTGAGAAAAAAATTTAACGGTCAATATTGTATGGTATCTATTGCAAATTGTTTCGGAAGGTATATAATTATTAAAAAATATAGTAATTTTAGGAGGAACTGCAACGAATGGGCTTAGACAAAGCAATACCGAAAACGGAAAAAGAGGTAAAGCTGATAAAAACCAGCCTGGATGATCTGCCTAACGGGAAACCGGGGCAAGAGTTTGAAAAAGACAGGCGCGGAAGGGCAAAAATGCCGGAGGGGCTGACAAGCAAGACTATCTATAAGGATATCACGCGAATCGCGTGGCCGTCTTTCCTTGAGCTGGTGCTAACCCAGCTTACGAGCATGGCGGATCAGATAATGGTCGGTCAGCTTCCCGGGCAGCTCGGCGTAATGGCACTCTCTGCCGTAGGACTCAGCGCACAGCCGAAATTTTTACTTATGACCATGATACAGGCGCTCAACGTCGGCGCGACGGCGATGGTGGCGCGATTCCGCGGGCAGAAAAACCGCGAAAAGGCAAACACGGTTTTCAGGCAGGCTATCCTGCTTAATCTTGTTCTTTCGGCTATATTCGCCGTTTTCGGCGCGTTTTTTGACGAGGAGCTGATAAGATTCATCGCCGGCACCGGTATTTCGGAAGAGACGATGGCTTACGCGGCGGAGTATTTCCGTATCCAGATGTACGGCTTTGTCCCGCTCGCGGTGACGTTTACGTGTACCGCCGTTCTCAGAGGTATAGGCGACACGAAAACGCCGATGGTGTACAACATCATATCAAACGTAGTAAACCTCATATTCAATTATTTCCTTATTTACGGCAAATGCGGCTTCCCGGAGATGGACGTCGCCGGTGCGTCGATAGCAACCGTTATCGGTCAGATGGTCGCGTTCTTCATCGCGCTTTATATCGTTCTCTCAAAAAAGAGATATGTGTATCTTGAGTTTAAGAAAAATATGTTCAAATTCGATGCGACGATCATGAACAACGTTGTCGCGATAGGTTTCCCCTCGATGGTCGAGCAGCTTTTCATGCGCGCCGGTATGATTATATTCACAAGGGCGGTCACCGACCTTGGAGACACGCAGTATGCGACGCATCAGGTATGTATGAATATACAGGCGATGACGTTTATGATCGGTCAGGCGTTCGGAAACGCGGCGACGACGCTTGTGGGACAGAGCCTTGGAAAAAGCAGGCACGATATGGCGGAGATATTTATACGGCACACGCAGCATATCGGTATGGCGTGCTCCGCCGTTGTCGGCGTTTTGATGTTCTTCTTCGGCGGGGACATCGTCTGGCTGTATAATCAGACGCCGGAGATCGTCCGGTGGGGCGGAAATATACTGATGCTTGTGGCATTCCTGCAGCCGGTGCAGGCTACCCAGTTCATAGTTGCCGGCGGCTTACGCGGCGCGGGCGATACAAGGTATACCGCTATCGTCATGCTTGTCACCGTGCTGTTTGTAAGGGCGTCGCTGGCTATGCTGATGATACGCGTGTTCCACTGGGGTCTCTGGGGCGCATGGATCGCGCTTGCCTGCGACCAGTGCCTGCGCTCGCTGCTCATCGTTTTGAGATATCGTTCCGGAAAGTGGAAGAATATAAGACTGAAAGGGCAGCCGTAAGGCATGGACACAAAAATAAAATAGCGATAATGCAAAAAACTCCGGCGGGTTTTATCACCCGCCGGAGTTTTTTGCACTTGCGCCGCATTGCCTGCGCTGCGCCGCTGTCTATGACAAAGCCCGCGCCGCTGCCTATGCCGGAGCCCGCGCTATGCCGGAGCTTACGCCGCGCCTGCCGTATCATGCCGCGTCCGTATCGCCCCGCGCCGCCGTCCCGTATGCCCGTATGCCGCACCCTGCGGTTTGCCGGGTATTTACGGCTGAAATCCGACGTTTTGACCTCAAAACACGGCGCGTAAAAAATTTTTTTAAAATGCAAAAAAGGTATTGATTGTCAAAATCTTCTGTGCTAGAATACGTCTTTGCCGGAGGGAGGAAGCCCTCCTCCCCGACGGCGCTAAGACGGCGCTAAAGAGAAAAAATTTTAAAGCCGGTTTTCCAAGGAGGAAACAAAAAGTAAATGAAACAGAATTTGCAGAATATGACGCGCGGTCCGCTCGGAAAGCAGATAATTGCATTCAGCATCCCTCTCGTCCTCTCAAATCTTCTTCAGGTACTCTTCAACATGTCGGATATTGCCGTCGTCGGGCGATATGCCGGACCGATACCGCTTGGCGCGGTAGGCTCCACCACGACGGTAGTCGCGCTGTTCACCGGATTCCTTATAGGGCTGGGCGGCGCCGTAAATATCCTCGTGGCGAGATATTTCGGATCGCGCGATAATAAGCAGCTTGGCGATACGATACATACGGCCGCGATAATCTGTTTGATCGCCGGTATAGTCATAATGGTGGCGGGACAGATATGCTCGCGCGGGATACTTGTCCTGCTCAAGACGAAAAACGAGCTTGTCGATCTTGCCGAGCTGTACCTGAAAATATATTTCCTCGGCATGCCGGCGCTTGCCGTATATAATTTCGGAAATGCCGTTTTCAGCGCGATCGGCGATACGAAAAAACCGCTTTTATACCTCGCGCTCGCAGGGGTAATAAACGTAGTGCTCAATCTGTATTTTGTCATCGTGTGGCATCTGGACGCCGCCGGCGTCGCGATAGCGAGCGTCATCTCGCAATATGTTTCAGCCGTGCTCATCGTCGTTTCCCTTGCGCGGGCAAAGGGAGATTATGCTCTCTCGCTTAGGAAACTCCGTATAACAGGCGATAAGGCGAAGGATATCCTCGTTTTGGGGATACCTGCCGGACTTCAGGGCAGCATTTTCCATATATCGAACATGTTTATCCAGCTCGGCGTAAATACGTTTGACGCGACGATGGTCGCGGGAAATTCTGCGGCTGCCAATGCGGACAATATAGTGTACACTGTTATGTCGGCGTTTTACACCGCGTGCAGCAGCTTTATGAGCCAGAATTACGGCGCGGGAAGACCGGTGCGCATGATGCAGTGCTACCGTGTGAGCCTGGCGTATTCGTTCGCAGCCGGAGCTGTGCTCGGTATCGCGCTCGTTATATTCGCGCCGCAGTTCCTGTCGCTGTTTTCACCCGACCCGGAGGTTATAAACGCCGGGATGAGCAGAATGATGATAATGGGTCTGTCGTACGCGTTCTCCGCGTTTATGGACTGCACTATCTCTGCTGCCAGAAGCCTTGGAGAGAGCTTTGTCCCGACTATTATCGTCATTGTTGGCGTGTGTGTTTTCCGCGTAGTGTGGATATATACGGTGTTTGCGTATTTCGGCACGATATCGTCGCTTTACACGCTGTACATCTTCTCATGGTTCATCACCGCTGCGGCGGAGATATTGTACTTCAAATCGGTCGTCCACAAAAAACTTCCGAAAATATCGCTTTGGCATAAAAAGCCGCTCCATGGTCATGCGGTGTGATAAAAATAAAAAACCGGCGGGATATAAGACCTCGCCGGTTTTAACTGTTTCCGGTATGCGCGCCGGGGTTGGGAAAAGTGTAAATTGAAATAAACGCCGCCGTGTGATAAAATTATAGCCGCCGTTATGTAACGCGTACGACAAAGCGGCGGCTGCAAATTTATATACAGCCGCCGCCGGTATCCTTTGCGGATAACGCCGCGCGCCTTATGACAGGCATATCAATATGCCGCCAGCCGGCGAGATGCTGCGCCGGATAAAATACTCCGCAGATAGCGGATGCCGCTTTACGCCGGCATGGCGCCGGTGTTTCCGGATACCTGACACTTTTTAACATATCCGTTCCTCACCGCCTTTCGGCGCGGGCTTGCGGACCGCCTGCTTTTGACCATTCGCATAAAGGCTTATTGCCATTTGCACCGGTCTGATTGAAAGCCGGCTTTCGTGTCTGGTGCTATTATGTGCGTTTTAATAAGTTTAAAACAGGCAATTTTTTGAAATTTTTGCTCGGAAGGGTGCGATATTATTATTATGGATCAGCCGTATATTTTAGCCGTCGTCCTCGTGATCGCCGCCGCGGTCATTATAGGGAAATTACTGAAGGCGCCGATAAAGCTTGCGTTCAAGCTGCTTTTAAATGCGCTTTCGGGACTTGTAACGCTTATGATAATAAATTTTCTCGGCGCGTATATCGGGCTTGAAATAGCGATAAGCTGGTTAAGCTGTATAATCGCGGGAATATTCGGGATACCGGGCGTTATTTTCCTCTTTGTCCTGCAATGGGCTGGGCTTATATAAGTGTATCGGATTTTGCCGGTCTGATTTTACCGGGTCTGCGTTTCGGCGTTGTCAAAAAATGCGCCGATTTTTAATATGTCATATAGAAAAGGGACGCTTAAAAATAAGCGTCCCTTCATGCTTTATGTGCTTTTATAATGCTCTCAATCGCTCTCTATAAGACCGTAACCGCCGTTTTTGCGCTTGTAGACGATAGCAAAGGCGTCGTCGTTTTCCTGGTCTTTGAACGCGAAAAACTCATGCTCAAGAAGATTCATCTGAAGAATAGCCTCCTCCGGCGTCATGGGCTTTATAGCGAAGCGTTTCGTACGGACGATCTCAAATTCGCCCTCTTCCGGCTCCTCTGCCTGATCGACGACGGCGGGCGGGATCTCACGTTCAAACGCACCATCGCGCAGCCTTTTAGCGAGACGCGTCTTATTCTTACGGATCTGCCGCTCTATCGAAGCGACAGCAGAATCAATTGAGGCATACATATCTCCCGTCTGTTCAGTTACGCGGTAGAACATACCGTTATTTTTGATTGTTACCTCGGCGATATGGCGTCCTCTCTCGATCGAGAAGGTGATATACGCGTCGGACTCGGTCCTGAAAAATCTGTCCAGCTTGCTTATTTTCTTTTCGCAGTAGCTGCGCAGAGAATCAGATGCCTTGACCTTCTTTTCAACGAATGTAAACCTCATTTGTTTCAGCTCCTTTCAAAGTGCCTGCCGAAGGGGATATTATTCTCCCTCGACTGAACTGTTAATATTATACAACAAATCACACTAAAAAGGAAGAGGCAAAGTCAATAAAATTTATCAGATTTAACAAAAAGTTAATTTTATTGCGTCGGATGAAAGCGATACGCTGCAAAACTGTCGTCCTATTGAGCTCATATCACTGCATGGGCGTGCCTTGTCGCATGGCAGCCGATGTTCACAACGCACGGAAGACCGGCGATATGTGTTGGATACTGCTCGATATTCACAGCTAAAGCGGTGGTGCGCCCGCCGTATCCGCACGGACCTATGCCGGTGGCGTTTATTTTGTCGAGAGCCGCCTGCTCTGCCTCGGCATAAAACGGGTCGTGATTGCGCTCGTCTATATCGCGGGCAAGGGCTTTTTTCGCAAGCAGGGCTGCCTGCTCGACTGTGCCGCCCAATCCCACGCCGACCACGATCGGCGGACATGGGTTAGAGCCGGCATTTGCCGCCACGGCTGCGATAAAATCGATAGCCGCGTCTATCCCATCCGACGGGAGCAGCATTTTCATCGCGCTCATATTTTCGCTTCCAAAGCCTTTTGGAGCGACTGTTATGCTTATTTTGTCGCCAGCCGTAAGCGTGGTGTGTATAACGGCGGGGGTGTTGTCGTCCGTATTTACGCGGCGGAACGGGTCCGAGACGACGGATTTGCGGAGATAACCGTTTTCATATCCGCGGCGGACGCCTTCGTTCACGGCATCGTTAAAAAGACCGCCGGTGATATGTACCTCCTGCCCCACGTCGGCAAATATGACAGCCATGCCGGTGTCCTGGCAAATCGGTATACCCGATACGCGGGCGTATTTAAAATTTTCGATTATATCGGAAAGAGCCTGTTTCCCCGCCGGAGAGGGCTCTGTCAGCGCGGCGTTTTCGATAGCGCGCGCCGTACTCTCCGGAAGGATAGTCGCCGCCTGTATGCACAGGCGCTCTACCGTATCGGCAATTTGTTCAAACGTTATTTCCCTCATCCTTTTTTCCTCCGTCTTGTTTTTTATACTGGCTTTTGAAATAGCCGTTATCGGAAAACGAGATAAAGTCGTCGCCTGCTGCAATGATGTGATCGACAAGCACGACGTCTATAAGCTTGAGCGCATTGTCGATCTTGCGGGTTATTGCGATATCGTCGTCATCGGGAAGCGCGATCCCGTTTGTATGGTTGTGCGCCATTATAACTGCGGTAGCGTTGTCAAAGAGAGCGCTTTCGACGATTTTCTTAGTTCTCAGCTCCGGAGAGGAGACGCTCCCGTCAAAGACCTTGCGGCAGTTTAGCACCTTGCCTTTGCCGTCAAGCGAGATCATATAAACGACTTCGCCAAGTTCGTTGCAGAAATACGGAGCAAGGTATTCGCCTGCCTGCGATGGAGTGTTTATGACGAAAGACGCCATGGATTTTGAAACTATATAACGCTCCGCTATATGCGGGATAAGCTTGATAAGGGCGGCGGAGCTTTTGCCGATCCCTTTACTTTTCAAAAGTTCTTCATAAGGCGCGTCGAACACGGCTGAAAGACCGCCGAAATCTTCAAGGAGCATGTGCGCCGTCGGATTAGTATCGCTTCTTGGAATAGAGAAAAATAGGAGAAGCTCCAGCACGGTGTGATCATCGAAGGAATCGAGACCGAATTCCAAAAATTTGTTTTTAATTCTTTTTCGGTGACCGTCATGCAACATTATACCAGCTCCAAACACCCGTTCTATACAAAACAATATTCTATCATACTGCGATTTTTTCTTCAACATTTTTGCATATAGCGACGAATTTCCACGCCGGCAAATAACCTTTATCGCCGAAAGGCGATACCATTTATTGCGCGAAAGCGCAACTCCTTTGTTACGCCCCTTTAAAGAGGCATTCTTTACCGCGTCGCAACGACGCGGGATTTACACCCATTTCTTTTTACAAAATCACAACCCAGCGAAGCGGTTGTGATTTTGAGAGGAGACGCAGCGGAATGAGCGCACTTTTGCCTGAAAGGGCAAAACAAGCGATACGGAGCTTGCGTCGACGAAAACGGGTGTCCC
>CALWWO010000098.1 GCA_944385265.1 uncultured Oscillospiraceae bacterium | reverse complement strand
GTATATTGACTCCCTCTATCACTATGGATTAGCCCATTCTTCTCCATAATTGCCGCTAGGATCCACCAACATCACCGGAGTGATGTGTTGGTAGGTATACAAAACCTCTTTTAATTTACCAATCCGATAAAGCGGTAGAATATTTCAATCTTTTGCGTCCGTACGCCGTCAATCGTTTCAGCGTCATGCACAACAATCTTTTCAATCAGTTCATTCAAAATCGGGGCTGTCAACTCTTTTATATCCGTGTATTTCTTTACACTGTCGGCAAAAAGTTTTGTTTGCTCTTTGGTATCGCTGATTATATCAAGCTCGCCCTGCCATTCTTGAATATCATTTCGGATTTGATTTTCTTCCTGCTCATAGCCGTCCGCAAGGGACGCAAACCGCACGTCAGTCATTCTGCCCTTAACCCTATCCTCATACAAACACTTGATAATATTTTCAAGCTCTGAAAGCCGTGCCTTTGCTTTTTCGATGTTCTTTACATTTTTAGAACATTGCTCCTTTTGCTTTTTCAACTTCAAATTGACTATCATATCAATAAAATCAGCCTCAAAGTTTTTCGCTGCCTTTGCCTGTGTCTTTATATCATCTAAAACAATGTTATAAAGATTGTCATATGTAATGTAGTGAAAAGAGCAGTATGCTTTACCTTTCTTTCTTGACTTTGAACAGGCAAAGCTGCCGTTTCCTTTCCTGTCATTCTGTCTTGCAAGCGAAAGCGTACAGCCGCAGGTTGAACATTTGACAAGTCCCGAAAAAATCTGAATTTCCCCCGTCCTCATTGGACGTTTTCTTTTTCCGATTGTTTTTTGTGCAAGTTCCCAAGTCATTTCATCTACAAGCGGCTCATGTGTGTTTTTTACTTCAATCCATTCACTTTCTGGCACTTTTACAAGTTTCCTGTTCTTATAGGATTTTGTCGTGCTTTTGTTATTTACCATATGACCTAAATAAACCCGGTTTTTCAAAATGATAGTTACCGTACTGTTGCACCAATCATACGGGTGCTCGGTATCGTAACAGTTGTTATATCTTCCTGTTTCCAACGCCTGATAAGCACGCGGTATCAATATTTTTTCTTTTTTCAATATCATTGATATTTTATAAGGACTTACGCCCTCTGCCGCCAGCTTGAAAATCTTTCTGACTACATCAGCCGTGTTTTCATCAGGAATTAGTTTATGCTTATTATTCGGGGCTTTCTTGTAACCATACGGTGCAAATGCCGCTGTAAAATCGCCGTTTTGTGCCCTTACACGATATGCGGAACGAATTTTCTTTGAAATATCTTTCGCATAAAACTCATTTACCACACTCTTAAAAGGCATAATATCATTGTCGCCGTTGATAGAATCAATGTTATCATTTATCGCTATAAAGCGAACGTCGTTATCCGGGAAAATCATTTCGGTATAAAGCGCTACCATTGCATTGTTCCGGCCTAAACGCGATAAATCTTTTACAATTACCACATCAATCAGCCCTTTTTCAATATCAGCAACCATGCGCTTAAAATTCGGTCTTTCAAAACTCGTACCTGTCCAGCCGTCGTCTACATAATGGTCTACAATGCTGAACGAATTTTCTTTTGCATACCTGATAAGCATTTCTTTCTGATTGGTGATACTGTTGCTTTCGCTCTCGCCAATTCCGTCGTCCCGTGATAACCTTGAATACAATGCTGCCCGTTGTTTAGTTAACATCTCTGCTCCTTTCCAACAACGCAAAACAGCATTTATAAGGAATTGTTTGTTACTGTTATTATAACGCGCAATTCCTGATTTTTCAACCGCTTCGTTGTTTTTTCTCTATTTTGAACAAGCCGATTTTTTGCTTGTATCAGTAATTTCCCTCATTATCAGATTTTCAAGTAAATCCTTTAATGTTTTATTGCCACTGTAATGTTGAACAACAACAAATTTTATTTCTTCTTTTTGCTTTGCCATAATTACCTCCGTTTCAATTCAGGTAATTTTAATCTATCGTGTCTGTTTGTTTCATAAAATTTATATAGCAAATCCAAACGGCGCCGGCTTGCGCTCCACGGGAATTTCACCCCTGCACGGTTCTCGTCCAGCCGCCCAATGCTGTGAAGCGTTCAAGGCGGGAGTATCATTATTACGCCCGTGTGTCATTGCTTGCAGACTGCCATATCTGCAATTACGGTAAAAATGGTTATCGCTCAGTCTTAGGGCTCCCCAAAAGCGACTTGCGCTTTTTGGGAAAAAGGAGGGACAACGAAACAAGCGGAGGTTTTTGCGTAATCAGTAAAAACGGAGCAAGTGAAGTTTGTCCCGACGTCGTGGCGCATTTTCCGTAAAGCTCGGCACGGACGGAATGTGTTTGTTTGCCTATTCTGCCGCAAGGGGCTTTCTTTGTCAAAGAACAATCGGCATTTATCAGCCTGTCAAAACACATTTTCAAAATGTGCTTTGACGGAATGACAAATAGCCCATTACAGGAAGCGCGGAAAGGGGGAACGCGCTTCCCGTATGGGCTTGTCTGTTTAAGCTACATTAAATGCAAGTGTTCGGGCAATAAGGCGCACTTTCAGCCTGTTTCTCATTTCCTCGTCAATATAGGAATAAGTATTCCCGGATTCGTCTATAAGTGTCCGAGTACAAAGTTTGGCTATGTACCCCTCATAATGCTTTAAGATTAGGCACATTGCGTCAATACTGCCATTAGCTGCGTCTGCAATAACATTGAACGGCAGTAAATTTGTGGGTTTGTTACTTGTGTTCGTCATTTTTCTTTTCCTCCATAAATTTTTTCATTTTTGCAAGCGCATTTTTCCTATGTCGGAAAACTGTACTGCGTACAACATTCATCATAGCGCCGATTTCTTCATCACTCATATCCAAGAAATAGGATAAGAGGATAATTTCACGCTTCCGTACAGGCAGGATATTTAATGCTTCATTCAGTAAATCATCTTTTACATAGACATCATATCCGGCAACTGTATAATTGTAATAGTCGCTGCTGTACTCGTCCAATGTAGAAAATTTGTTCAGTTCATTTTCCTTTAATTCAGAAAAACAAACCTCACGGCTGCTCTGCTTTGCAAGCTCTATTAAATAATTCTTTGCTTCGCCTGCCAGCGTCTTTTTTGCAAAGGCGTCATACTGATGTTGTATTGATTTCTGACGGGAAGAAGATAATTCCATTAAGTTCACCTCCTTCCTCTGTGGAGTAGTGAACAGGGACTTGTCCTGCTAACCCCTTTCTGTTCAATATCCAAGAAAAAAGAAGGTGTTTGTTTCGTGTTTTGAGAAACTTTTTCAAAAAAATACAAAAATGTTCGGCCGCATAAAGCAACCGAACATTTAAGGACATATTACATCTATTAAAATGAGTTGTAATATCACATTCAAAAGCGAGCTTGTCCATATCAAGAATATGTAATTTCTTTAATACAGACAGCTTGTAGGCTTGTAGTCGCTGCTTCTGACAAGCAGCGAGCAGTTGTTGCTATTCCAACGCAAAAATATCCCTCCAAACATTAACGACATTCGGAGGAATAAAATTCAAGCATAACAAAATAGGCCTGCCAAATATCGTTTTTTTTATTTGGCAGGCCTGTTATATAAAAATAGCCGATAACCTGAGATACATCTCAAATTATCGGCTCTGCGTCTTACAGTCAATTAGGCTCCTGCGTCTTTGCGTCTGGCTCTTTGATAACAGTAATATTAAATTGTTTTGCGTTTATTAAAGTTTCATTTTTACATTTCGGACAGAATAAAGGGAAATTCTTTAATTCTGTATCTTTACGTAGCTTCGTCCGTGTTTTATTATTGCATATCGGGCATAATACCCATTTTTCGTTATTTATTAAACGACTTCTCCTGCGGTTTTCCATTACGGAATGATGTGCCATCTTTCATATTGAAGAGGATTACCAAGGCCGTGGCAATCAATATCCATATAATCCTGAACCATAACAGGAACAATCATTCTGCCATTTTCGTTGACAAAAGCAGTATTATCAACGAACTCGTCATAAAAATCTACTGTTTCACCATTGATTTTAACCTTTGTGCTTCCAACTGTAAATACATAAGTTGAGCCACGATATTTAACAGTTGCCGATTGTGTATCATTATCCCAGATTACTTCTGCACCTAAACCGTCGCATAATTCTCTTAGCGGTAATCTTTGTGTGTCATTTGCATAGGAACTGATTGTAAAAGGCTGTAAATTATTATCAATCGTAACAGCAGTTGTCTGTGAAGGATTATCCACAGGATATTCTATACCATTTACAATAATACTTTTAATTTCGTCAGGCTCTATAATTCTCTTGGCCCACGCATTGGTGTAATCGTTATCCCAATCAGTTCTGTCGTATAACTGATGGAAGGTTTTTACCTCGTCATTCTTCATTCGGAAATAAAAGTATCCGCCATTCCATTTACACCAATCGCAACCGCTTTTATCATCAGTAGTCGGATAGTTGATTGATATAGAAATAGGGTTATATTTTACTGTAATAGTATCAAGGTTCAATATCTTTGTTTCTATGTTGTAATCCATAGGAACAGTGATTTTGGGAGCGCCCTTTATTCTTGAGGTACTGATGCAAAAATCAATCTTATCATCATTTTTTATATCAATACATTTTATGATATAATACTTTTTGCTTTCTGTATCAAATTTTTTATTGTCAAGAGAACCAAATACATAACCGCCGAGACTTGCCTTTTCTGTATCAGTAGGTGCAAAATTCATAGTATCAATTTTTATGATTGCTGAACTTAAAACTTCCTCGTTTTCTGAGTATACAATAGCGTCGGCAGGTTTGTCCAAAACTATTTTTTCGTTAGGAGCATTTATCTCCTCAATCGCGTCCGCTGTTTTTGCCTCCAAAGAGCAAATCAGCATTGCCTGATTTTCAGCTACAAGATACTGCTCTAATGTCAGCTTAAAGCGGTCGTCCTCAACGCTCTTTTTCTCTGTTTTTATAAAATCAGCCAAATAGGAAGTATCACCCTCAAATACAGAGTTAAAATACTCGCTGCCCATAGCTGCCGCACCAGTTGACAACAGAACAGTCATACTCATAATAACTGCCATTGCCGCTGTGCCTTTTTTTCGTATTGCTTTGCTTTTTATTAAATTTAGTCGCTTTTTCATGCCTTTCTTACCTCCGAAAAATGTAGTCGTCATATATGACTTTTTTTGTGTTGTTGTTCTCAAGAATTTTAACAGCATTTCACCGTAAAATATTCTTTCCTCATACGCTTTTCCCTCAAGCGTTTTTTCGTCGCACGAAGTTTCTCCGTCAATTTCAATCGCTCTCGCCATTAAATAAACAAACGGATTGAACCAATGCAGCGATATAAAAATCAGTGTTATAAACTGATACAAAATATCATTTCTTTTCAAATGAAGCAGCTCGTGACGAAGAATGAAACTCAGTTCTTCATCCGTGTAACCCGTGTGCGGCAATATTATTTCAGGCCTAAAATAACCTGTAAGCATTGGCGTGTCGGTCAAAGGGAATAAATTTATCTGTATATCCTTTGAAATGCCGAGCCGCCGTTTTTCAACATCCAATGCTGATTGTATTCTTTTATCACCTACAGGTTGGCATAACCGCCGCATACTGCGCTTAAATCCTATGTACCGTCCTGTATGCAGCACAAAATATATAAGCGCACCAATCAGCCAAAGTAACGCGAGTATTGCTGTTATGTCAACAGGTACTTTAATTACTGCCGTTTTTGTGACAGGAACATATTGGACTTCCGATTTTTTCTTATCCGCACTTTCAGTTTTTCCTTCTATGCGCTCGGATCCTATATATTCTTCTGTTATAGACTGCTCAGGTGCGTTTTCGCTGTACCATTCGCGTATTGATTGCACATTCACCACATTGGTTAAAGATGAGAAGTTTACAGTGTAGCTTATACCCATAGCCCCGAACGGAATTAAGAATATAAGCATTACCGCAAGCCACGAATAATACCGAAAGCCTGCTGTATATCGCTTTGCTATTGGCTTTGTGAATGCTAAAAGCAAAATGATAACTGCTGACAGTTTGAGCGACGAAAATGCGTGCTGCAAAAAGATTTGTTTTACCGTTTCCATTATTCTTTATTTTCCTTAAACATTCTTTCAAGCTCGGCAATATCTTCGTCGCTGATTTTTTTACTGTCAAACAGGGCGCGCATGAAACCGACAACAGAACCCGAGTGCATTTTTTTCAAAAACTGTCCGCTTTCAAATTCCACATAGTCCCTTTCCGCAACAAGCGGAGTATAAATATATTCCTTACCTCTTTTGCCCTTTTCCAAAAATCCTTTTGCAATCAGACGATTCAATAATGATTGGAGTGTTTGCTGCGTCCACACATTATCTGTTTCATTATCTATACGTTTTTTCACCTCACTTGTCGATATGGGACAAGGATTGTGCCATATCACTTTCATAATTTCGAGTTCCGCGTCCGGAAGTCTTTTTTCAAAAGTTTTCAAGATAATTACCTCTCTTTCTTCTACGGCATTTGTCGTAGTATGTTTATATTATATACGACACTTGCCGTATTGTCAAGTCCTTTTTTAAAAAATTTTTATAAAATACTTTTCAATGAGTTATTATAATACATTAATTATATACGGCTTAACGAATAATATCGATCGTTTTAGGGCATATTTGTGTAATTATAGTGATATTATAACTCATTTATAAAACATATATAGAGGTGTAAAATGTATATAGGTGATTTAATATGTCAAAAGATAGACAACACTATGATTTCAAAGCGTTAGGTCAGGCGATAAAATCAGCGAGGACAGCCGCAGGAATGACAAGAGAGCAGTTAGGCAGTAAATTAAATCTTGCGCCCCGTTATATCGTATCAATCGAAAACGAGGGACAACACCCAAGTTTGCAAGTATTGTACGAACTTGTAACTCTTTTCAATATATCAGTAGACCAATTCATTTTTGAAAAACAGCCGGAACGCTCAACACTACGCCGACAAGTGGACGGATTGATTGACAGCATATCCGAACGGGACTTGCCGATTATTGAAGCTACCGCAAGAGGAATTATAGAAACAAGAACGGAAACGGAGGAATAGCCCTCCGTTTTTCTGTATCATAGAGTAGATTTTGAAAATTGCAGCCGAGTTCAGGCTGTAATTTTTTTTGCTTTTAATCGTGATTTATGCAACAAAATCACGATTTTTTTAGGATATGGTATATAGGGAAAAAACTAATTTTTAAGGAACAGCAAGCAAAGCGAATGAGTACCCATTCGCGGTTTTTGACCTTGCTTTCCGATTCTGAAAATCGGTCAAAATTTGGGATAGTCCCAAACCCTTACTTTCACATACGGAGGATATACATATGGCTAACAGAAAGCGGAATATCCAGCTTAAAATCTGGGTAACAGAAGAAGAAAGGAAACTCATTAAATATAAAATGTCTCTTGTCCCCACAAGGCAGATCGGGGCATATCTGCGGAAAATGGCGATTGACGGGTATATCATCTATACCGACACCGCCAATATAAAAGAGATGAACAAGGAATTGCACGCTATAGGCCGCAATATCAACCAAATTGCAAAACGTGTCAATTCTACCAGCGATATATACCGGGAAGATATTGCAGAGCTTCGGGAAAGGCTCGGTGAGATATGGCGGTTACAAAGAACCATGCTATCAACGCTACGCTGAAAAAAGCCCTTGACTATATCTGCAATCCCGCCAAAACGGACGGCGCATTATTGATACATTCCTACGGCTGTTCGCCGGAAACGGCGGATATGGAATTTGAATGGACAAGGCAGAAAGCAAGTGAACCCGGCCCGCATTTAGCGCGGCATTTGATACAATCCTTTGCGCCGGGCGAAACCACGCCGGAGCAGGCGCACGAGATTGGAAAGCAGCTTGCCGATGAAGTGTTGGGCGGCAGGTTTGAATACGTTCTAACAACGCACACAGACCGCAATCATATCCATAACCACATCATTTTCTGCGACGTCAGTTTTGTTGATTACAGGCACAGCCATGTCAACAGACGGTGGAATAACCGAACCCGCCGTATCAGCGACCGGCTGTGTGAGGAGCACGGCTTATCCGTCATACCGCCGAATGAGAACAAGGGCAAAAGCTATAAGGAATATTCCGCAGCTCGGCAGGGTACAAGCTGGAAAGCACAGCTAAAAGCGGATATTGACAAGGCAATCTCACGGTCAACAGACTTTGAGGACTTCCTATTGCGTATGGAGATTGCCGATTATGAAGTGAAACGGGGCAAGTACATTTCATTCCGCGCCAAAGGAAAAGAGCGTTTTACACGGGGAAAAACCTTAGGCCCCCGCTATACCGAGGAAGCAATAAGGGATCGGATTGAACGGCGTACAAGAGCGCCAAGGAAAGAGAACCGCCGTATCAATCTTTTAATCGACATTCAGAACAATATCAAGGCGCAGGAAAGCAAGGGCTACGAGCATTGGGCGAAGCTGTATAATTTGAAACAGGCAAGCAAAACGTTAAACTTCCTAACCGAACACAACATCAGCACGTATGAGGAATTGGAACAGTCCGCAAGAAAAATACACGCTTCTTTTACCGCTGTTTCGGAACAAATCAAGGGGACGGAAAAGAGCATGAGCGATACGGCGCTTTTGATGAAGCATACCGCTATTTATGACGAATTAAAACCTGTCTATACCAAATACCAAAGGGCAAAAAACAAACCTGCCTTTGCAGAAAAGCACCGCCGCGAGCTCACGTTGTTTGAAGCAGCCGCAAAAAAATTAAAAGGGAAACACGCACCGTCACTTGATAAAATCAGGCAGACTGCCGACGGGCTGGCCCGGCAGAAAAAAGAGTTGTACGGCGAATACAAAAAGCTGAAACAGC
>CALWWO010000097.1 GCA_944385265.1 uncultured Oscillospiraceae bacterium | reverse complement strand
GTCCTCGATATGCGCTTCTAGATACCGGCTCAGCTCGCCTGCATACCAGCATGCGTCACTGCTGCCCGGGGGCGATATTAAGTTTCTGCCGCTAAGTCCGGTAGATCCGTCTAAAACCCATGCGCAGCTATTACGGAAACCAAATGCATCCTCATTAACTTTTAATGCGGTAAATGTACCGGCTTTGATATCATAAAGCATAGATCCCTCCGAAAATTAAAGCAATGATAGTCAATATAAGACCCAAAGCTATTATAATGCAGTTTGTTTTCAAACGTTCCTTAGTGCCATGCAGGATAAAGCCGAGAGCGCCGAACGCCGCCAGTATACATCCGTCGAGCACCAGGATAAGCGTCGCCGCCTGCGCGAATTGCAGACTCTCCACAAGCTGGATATTTGCGAGCAGAAGACCGATAATTGCGGAAAAGAAGCCGAGAAACTCAAGATTTTTGACGTTTACATCGTTTATCTTCTCATTTAAGGAAGCTTCCTGAAGAGCGATATTCTTGCTCAAACTCTGCTGATAATACAGCATTTGCAGGCGTGTACCCGTTATCTGATAATTTATCATTTTTGAGACCACTCTTTCAGTCGATACGGCGATATCGATGTCCTCAAGCGCGGAGTTGAAGAGTATCTCGCGCTCTTTCCCATCGGTAAATATTGCTTTTATGACGAGAAGCCTCGCGCGTGTGACATAAAATTTGGGATAGCCGCCGCTGAGACTCAGCGCCTCATTTACCCTGGCAAGCGCCTTATCCATATGCTGCTTTACGATGTACTCCGCCTTATCTATATCCTTTTCGCATACGCCGGCGACCAATTCGGCATAGCAGTGCTGCACACCGTAGTTAATACCAAGCATATCCGGAGCGCACAGACGATCCGCAGTCTCTAAAAGATTCGGGGAGTCGGGATTCTTCATCTTTTGATACATCAGTTCCAGAAAGGCAAATGAGCGCATATGCTGGAAATCTTTACGGTACTTGCTGATAAGATCTCCGTATTCGTTTATATCGTTGTTGCGCCTGTAAAACGTGCAGAGAGCATAAAAGGCGGCGTAAGCTACATCACGATCCTTGCTGCTCATTAATTGATGCATGATGTCCTCGACCGTTTCGTCGGACCATTTGTTAAGATCGATAAGTCTCACGATGCTTTCCTCATATTCCCTGAGAGTATCGTCTCCGTTAAATTCATTTACAACGCTTGACAGGTATTCAGCCACGTTCTGAACGCTAAGATTGCTGATAACGGCAGATCTGATCATATTTTATATTCCGCCCTTCTTTTGTAAAATCACTGATATTTTAACATATATTTTCAGAGTGTACAAATTAATTTGCCGCTCCCCGGCGGCGTGCTTTTTTATATGAATCCGATACACTGCTTACACGTCATAAACGGTGAAAATGATTTTCCATTATGAATTTTTTGTAAAAAAGCATATCGGATAAATTGACTTTTACAAAGCCAGGGTATTATATATGTCTAGTAGCGTAGAACAGTATATACAATAAAAAAGTTTGCTGCTCCAATATGAAGCGAGAGGAAAGAGATAATGCTTGAATTAAGGAAAATCACGAAGAATTATTTGTCGGGCGAAAGCATGGTGCCGGCTTTGCAGGAGATAGATCTAAGCTTCAGAGAGAGCGAGTTTGTCGCGATACTGGGTCCGTCGGGATGCGGAAAAACGACGCTGCTTAACATAATCGGCGGACTGGATCAGTATACTACGGGCGATCTTATTATAAACGGGAAATCTACAAAGGATTTTAAAGACAACGACTGGGATACGTACCGTAACCATTCGATAGGCTTTGTATTTCAAAGCTATAATCTGATACCGCACCAGACTGTTTTGCAAAATGTCGAACTGGCGCTCACGCTGTCCGGCGTATCAAAGACGGAGCGCATGGAAAGGGCAAAAAGCGTACTGGAGCAGGTAGGGCTTGGCGATCAGCTTAATAAAAGACCGAATCAAATGTCCGGCGGACAGATGCAGAGAGTCGCTATCGCAAGGGCTTTGGTGAATAATCCCGATATACTGCTTGCTGACGAGCCGACAGGCGCGCTTGACAGTGAAACGAGTATCCAGATAATGGATATTTTAAAGGAAATATCGAAAGATAAGCTGGTTATCATGGTCACGCACAATCCGGAGCTTGCGGAGAAATACGCCACAAGAACGATACGGCTGATGGACGGCAAGATCATCGGCGATGATAATCCGATCCATGACGGCGAGGCAGAGGGCAAAACAGATATGACAAGGCAGAAAAAGCCGTCTATGTCGTTTAAAACCGCGCTCATGCTGTCGCTGAATAACCTGCTGACAAAAAAGGCGAGGACTATTTTGACTGCTTTTGCGGGCTCGATAGGCATTATCGGAATAGCGCTGATATTGTCGCTTTCAAACGGGATAAACACATATATAAACCGCGTTCAGGAGGATACGCTTTCAAGCTATCCAATACAGATAGAGGCGGAGACAGTCGATATGTCGTCGCTGATAACATCTCTTATGGGGGTAAATACGGAAAATCAAGAGGATGGGCACGAGCTTGACGCGGTATATTCCAACACGGTGCTGTATCAGCTTGTAAATTCGCTCAACTCGATGGAGATAAATGAAAATAACCTCAAGGCTTTTTCCGAGTTTATCCAAAGCGAAGACAGCACGCTCAGCGATTATACGAGCGCGATAAAATATGAATACGATCTCAATTTCGGTATATATACGACCGATGCGGACGGGAACATCATCCACTCGTCCGCTGAGGAAATAATAACAAAAGCATGGGCGTCCATGATGGGGCTTGATTCGGCAGATGAGCTGTCTGATTCGCCGATGATGCAAAACAGCACAGGGACTACGGGCATAGAGCTGTGGGAGGAAATGCTCAGCGGCAATGACGGCGAGCTTATAAACGATATATTGTATGAGCAGTACGACGTTATTTACGGCAACTGGCCCGAGGCATACGACGAGGTAGTTCTTGTAGTCGACGAAAACAATGAAATAAGCGATATGGTGCTGTATGCGCTGGGGCTCAAAACGGAGAACGAGATGGAGGAAAATCTCGACGCGGCCGCCAATCAGGAGGAATTATCTACAGAATCGGACCGCTGGAGCTATGAGGATATATGCAATCTTGAGTTCAAACTCATACTTCCCGCGGAAAAATATCAGTATGACACGGCGACCGAAAAATACGTCGACGTTTCAAATACAGATACGGGTATGAGTTATCTGTATAACGCGGACAGCATAGGTACAAAGCTGAAGATCGTAGGTATAATCCGCCCAAATGGGGACGCGGTTACGTCTATGATCACGGGCTCCCTCGGATATACGAGCGCGCTGACAGATCATCTGCTCGAAAAGCTGAACGGGCTTGATATAATTAAAGAACAGCAGGAAAACGAGACGATAGACGTTATAAACGGACTCCCGTTTGCGACAGAGGAAAACAGGGAGCCGTCAGCTGAGGAAAAGAAGGCTGCCATAACCGAATATATCTCGGGACTTGACACAGCTGAGAGAGCTGAAATATATATCGGCACGATGTCAGTGCCTACGGATGAATACCTTGACCTTATGGTGAGTCAGAATATGGCGCAGGTGACAAGGGAGTATATCGAAGAGGTTGTGATGCAGATATATTCCGAGGAGATGGGCGTCGATTCAGTTACGATAAGCGAATATATATCCGGCATGGACGATGAGACGCTGTTCGGTTATTTTGAAGATATGATGCGCGAACAGATATCTGCAGAATACGCCGCTTCTGTGGAAGAGCAGCTTGGAAGACTTTCAAACGAACAGCTTGCAATGGCACTTATGAGCGAGGAGTTTACGGACGATCAGTATGTGTACATGTACGACACATATATGCCGCCGACTGTATCGGAAAGTACCTATGAAGACAATCTGGAACTGCTCGGCTGTGTAAGCGCCGACAGCCCGTCTGCTATCAATATTTATGCCGCCACCTTTGCTGACAAAGATAAAATAGCAGAGGAGATAAGCAGATATAACGATATGGTGGAGTCGGAAGAGGATAAGATATCATATACAGACTATGTCGCGCTGCTTATGAGCTCGATAACTACCATAATCAACGCAATAAGCTACGTACTGATAGCGTTTGTCGGGATATCGCTTGTTGTAAGCTCCATTATGATAGGTATTATCACGTATATAAGCGTGCTTGAACGGACAAAGGAAATAGGCATACTGCGCGCTATTGGCGCGAGCAAGCGCGATATATCGCGCGTGTTCAACGCGGAGACGCTCATAGAGGGCTTTGCCGCCGGTGCGCTCGGTATCGGTGCGACGCTGATTCTTCTGATACCGATAAACGCGATAATCCGGCATCTCACAGAAATAGAAAATCTAAACGCCATACTGCCGGTTGCGGGCGGGGTCATACTTGTTATTATAAGCATGGTACTCACGTTTATCGCGGGGCTTATCCCATCAAGGCTTGCCGCGCAAAAGGATCCGGTCGAGGCGTTGCGGACGGAATAAAATTAAAAAATATGCGGACGCTTTCTTTTGAAAGCGTCCGTTTATTTTTTTGTATCATAATTTTTGTATCTATAAAAATATTGAAGGATGATTTGTATAAGAAATGTAAAGAGAAATTAAACTTTAATGCTTTAATTGGTTGACAAAGCAATTTTTCAGAGTTAGAATTAATCAAAAAAGGATGTGGTATTGCGTGACTGACATCATATTTTTTGCCATTACTCTAGCCGTTGCATGGGTGGGAAGCTTTATTGCGAGGAAAATCAAGCTGCCGGCGGGAGCCATGATAGGCTCCATGGCAGCCGTTATAATTTTTAATCTTATAACGGAAAAAGGATTTTTTTACAGTGATTTTAAACTTGTCTTGCAGGTATTTTCAGGCGCGATGATCGGCGGAAAAGTGGCGAAAGAGGATGTCATTGAGCTGAAAAGGATTATTTTCCCCGCACTAATACTCATAGTGTGTATGGTAATACTGAATCTGGTGTTCGGCTCCGCAATATACATATTCAGCGATCTCGATATTGCAACTTCGCTTTTCGCGACTACTCCGGGCGGAGTCTCTGATATGGCGCTTATAAGCGAGGAGCTGGGAGCAAACACCGGTTACGTCGCAATATTGCAGGTGTTTAGACTGCTTATTATATACACTTTCTGTCCGCCGATTTTTAAATATGTTATGAAAAAAGGCGCTGCAAAGCCGGGTGAAACGCTATCTGTCGATCCCGCTCAGGAGGAGATCACAGCGGAGGAGATAGTTGAGGGAGTGGAAGTAGTAGATCCGAAAACCGGCGAAAAGGAAAAACTGAAATTTGAGCCGAAGCGTTTTGTGCTTCTGCTGCTCTCCTCTGCAGCCGTCGGTATACTGTTTAATTCCATAGGAGTTACCGCGGGAATGATTATCGGCGGCATGGTGGGAGCGGCGATCTTCACTATTGCGACGCATAAAACACTGTTTCCTAACAAAGTACGTACAGTGCTGCAAACGTGCTCAGGCGCTTTTATAGGGATGAATATGACGCGTGAAAGCCTTGCGAGTGTGGGCGAGCTTATAATTCCTATATTTATTATGATGATAGGGATACTCGTATTTGTTTTCGCAACGAGCTTTGTTATACATAAGCTTACGAAGCTTGAGTATGCGACGTGTATGTTCGCGTCGACGCCGGGCGGGCTTCAGGAAATGGCTTTGCTTGCTGATGATATGGGCGCCGATGCGCTCAAGGTATCCGTTATGCAGACGTGCAGGCTTGTGTTCGTCATAAGCTTTTTCCCAACTATGATAAAAGCGATATATTCAATAGTTTCCGGTTTGGGACTTTAAAACAGCGAATAAAAAATAAGCTCCGCAATCGTTATTGCGGAGCTTATTTTTGTTTATTTATTCGGCTGTATCAGTCGTTGTAGATCGGGAATTTCTCGCAAAGCGCGACAACTTCTTTTGTAATGGCGTCTTTCTGGTTTTCAAAGTCCGTAGCTACAAGATACATCCAATCCGCGATCTTTTCCATTTCAGGCTCTTTGAATCCTCTCGTCGTGACGGCGGGGGAGCCTACGCGGATACCGCTCGTGATAAATGGGCTCTGCGGGTCGTTTGGGATGGCGTTTTTATTTACTGTGATATGTACGGCGTCAAGCCTTTTTTCCATCTCCTTACCGGTGATGTTGAACGGACGGAGATCTATAAGGGCGAGATGGTTATCCGTACCGCCTGAGATGACTGAGAAGCCCTTGGCAATCAGTGCATTTGTAAGTGCGGCGGCGTTTTTGATTATCTGCTTCTGATATTCTTTAAATTCCGGCTTGAGCGCTTCGCCGAGAGCAACCGCCTTCGCCGCGATAACGTGCATAAGGGGACCGCCCTGAACACCGGGGAATACCGCCTTATCGATTTGTTTTGCAAGCTCTGCCTTGCAGAGAATGAGACCGCCGCGCGGACCGCGGAGCGTTTTATGCGTCGTCGTCGTGACAACGTCGGCATACGGCGTGGGATTCGGATGAAGTCCCGCGGCTACAAGACCTGCGATATGTGCCATATCCACCATCAGGTATGCGCCGACAGCTTCGGCGATTTCGTGCATTTTTTCAAAGTCGATGATTCTGGAATATGCGCTTGCGCCGGCGATGATCATTTTCGGCTTGCACTCTTTTGCAATCTTCATAATCTCGTCATAATCGAGCTGTTCAGTCTCATCAGAGACGCTGTAGGGTACGATATTAAAATATTTTCCCGAGATATTTACGGGAGAGCCATGTGAAAGATGCCCGCCGTGAGCAAGATTGAGTCCCATAACAGTGTCGCCCGGCTGAAGAAGCGCAAAGAATACGGCAAGATTTGCGCTTGCGCCGCTGTGAGGCTGGACGTTTGCATGATCAGCTCCAAATAGCTTTTTCGCTCTCTCGATAGCGATGTTTTCGACAATGTCGACATATTGGCAGCCGCCATAATATCTCTTCCCGGGGTAGCCCTCGGCATATTTATTCGTCAAG
>CALWWO010000096.1 GCA_944385265.1 uncultured Oscillospiraceae bacterium | reverse complement strand
TAGACCGAGACGTCCGGAATGACATTATAGTAATTGTACAGTATGAGGGGCGATGTCAGCAGCAGTATGCCGAGATACGTTCCCCACAGCGGCCAGAATTGGCGGATATTTTTGAGGAACACGGTCTTGTTAAAAAAGGATGTCTTTGAACTCATATTCTTCACCTCCAAGCTCGTATATGAACACTTCCTCAAGCGTCAGCGGGATTATGTCGTAAAACAGCGGCGATATCGAAGCCATTTTAGCGTCGATATCCTCAAGCTGCCCGCGCACGATGATCGTGCGCACTTTACCGACGCGGCTGTCATGCAGGATATTTAGATTGTCGGGAGAGGACTTGCTGTCACCTGGGACGAATTGAACTTTCGCTATATTTCCCTGAAGCTCTGAAAGCGAGCGCTCTATCAGCGTGCGTCCGTGGTGGATGATGCCAACATGGTCGCACACATCCTCAAGCTCGCGCAGGTTATGCGATGAGACCAAAACGGTCGTGCCGTTTTCGGCGACGTCGCTCATCATAAGGCTCCATACCTGGCGGCGCATAACGGGGTCCAGACCGTCTACCGGCTCGTCTAATATGAGCACCTCGGGGTGCATAGACAGAGCGAGCCAAAACGCCGCCTGCTTCTGCATACCTTTGGAAAAGCGTCTTATCTGCCGCTTTTCATCGAGCGGGAACGCCTCATGGAGCTTTTCAAAGCGGTCTGTATCAAACTTCGGGTATATGCTCGCATAGTAATTTTTCATTTCTCGTATGTTTGCCGACGGGAAAAAGTACAGCTCATCAGGTATGCAGGCGATTTTTTCCTTTACCGCCGGATTTTCGTACACAGGCTCTCCAGCTATCGTTATCTCACCGGAGTTTTGCCTGTACATGCCTGTAAGATGACGTATTATCGTCGTCTTACCGGAGCCGTTCGGACCTACAAGACCGTATATCGAGCCATGCGGGACGTTTAAACTCAGCCCGTCAAGCGCCGTAAATCCGTCAAATTGCTTGACGACGTCCGTTACTTTAATCATTATCATTACCTCCCTCTTTAGAAAGCCTTTCGATAAGCGTATCCGTTGTCACGCCGAGGCGGAAAAGTTCATTTACCGTTTTGTCGAACTGCTTGAGCAGCGACTCCGTCCGCTTTACGGCGGCGTCGCTCTCGGCGACGAACGAGCCTTTGCCGGTTACAGAGTAGATGAAACCGGAAAGCTCCAGCTCCCTGTACGCGCGCTGTATCGTATTCGGGTTTATCGCGAGCTGCGTGGCAAGCTCCCGTACCGACGGCAGCCTGTCGCCGGGCGCTATCGCGCCCGTGGCGATGAGGTTTATAACGCCGTCGCGTATCTGCTCGTATATCGGCTTCGAGTCTCGATAATTCAGATTTATCAAAGCCCGCTCCCTCCTTTCAACTGTATTAAGTGTACTAAGTGTATTAATGAGGATAGTATATACTGCCGCGCTTCACTTGTCAACCGGGTTAACAAACTTTTAATAACATATATGTGAATGCCTGCGCGCGGGGAGTGCTGTGCTTTGCCGCTAAGGGTGACGCTTGGAGGAGACGGTATATTTTATAGATTTATCTAAAATAGTGCTGTTATTTGTCGGATGTTTCTGATATAATATACTGCGGTAGGAATCGAGTCATTATGATCGCCATATATACGGAGGAGAATATTATGATTTCACACGGTAAGGACATAAAAGTTTTTTGCGGCAACTCCAACAGAAAGCTTGCGGAGGATATATGCAGGAAGATAGGCATCCGCCTCGGCGATTCTGAGGTAAAAACCTTTGCGGACGGCGAAGTTTCCGTCTCGCTTTACGAGACTGTCCGCGGCTCGGACGTTTTTCTTGTACAATCTACATGTAAGCCGGTAAACGATAATCTTATGGAGCTTCTCGTGATGATCGACGCGTGCAGGCGCGCTTCTGCCGGTCGTATCACCGCCGTAATCCCGTATTTCGGATATGCAAGACAGGATAGAAAAGCAAAATCGAGAGATCCGATATCTGCAAAGCTTGTTGCAAATCTTATCACCGCAGCCGGAGCCGACAGGGTGCTTACAATGGATCTTCACGCCCCGCAGATACAGGGATTTTTCGATATCCCTGTTGACAATCTTGTCGGCGCGCATTTGTTTACCGATTATTTTATAGATAAGTTCGGCGAGGGCAATCCGGAGGTCATGGTAGTCTCGCCTGATGTCGGCTCGGTCGCCCGCGCGCGCACGTTTGCGCAGAGCTTGGGCGTAAATCTCGCTATCGTAGATAAGAGGAGAGAGCGTGCAAACCAGTCCGAAGTTATGAATATTATAGGCGACGTGAAAGATAAGCATGTTGTCCTCCTCGACGATATGGTGGATACGGGCGGCAGTCTCTGCGGCGCGTGCAAAGCGCTTGTCGAGCTTGGCGGCGCAAGGGATATATATGCGTGCGCATCGCACGGCGTCCTCTCCGGCTCCGCTATCGAGCGCATCAATAATAGCTATATCAAGGAAATGCTCTTTTTGAACACCATTCCCGAAATTCCGCCTGAGGCTTCTGATATAATTAAATACATATCTGTTGCCGATACGTTTGCCGAGGCAATCGACAGAGTTTATGAGGAGGTTTCGATCTCCACGCTTTTTAAAAGCAGAAGCAGCAGATAAAACTCGTAAATAAATTTTTGCATACGCTTTTTAATAAGGGGCAATTATGTTTTTTAGAAGAAAAACCGGCGCTCCGTCATGGATAGTAGTATTTCTGGGCAATCCCGGGCAGAAGTATGAGGGTACACGCCATAATATCGGATTTATGACGGCGGAAGCCGTTGAAAAGAATACCGGCGTGAAAATATCGAGACTGAAGTTCAGGGCGCTTACAGCGCAATGTGCCATAGGCGATGAGAATGTGCTGCTTATGAAGCCTCAAACGTTTATGAATCTAAGCGGTGACGCTGTTTTACCGGCAATGAAATTTTATAATATCCCGCTTGACCGCGTTTTAGTAGTGTGTGACGATATTAGTATGGTCACCGGAAAGATCCGTATACGGCGCTCCGGCTCGGCAGGCGGTCATAACGGACTTAAGGATATCATTGCGAAATGCGGCGGGGACGGGTTCCCCCGCATAAAAATCGGCGTAGGCGCACCGCCTCATCCCGATTACGATATAGTCGACTGGGTGCTGGGGACGTTTCATGGAGACGATGCGAAAATAATCGCGGAGGCTGTCAAAACCGCGGCTGACGCTGTCGAATCTGTGATAAGAGACGGACTTGAAAAGGCAATGAATAAATACAGCCAAAAATAAGAAACGGCAGATTGTAAAAATCAGAACAATTAAAAGAAGGCAAGCATATTTATGCTTGCCTTCTTTTTGCCGTTTTAGAAAAATATCCGATATTTTAATTTTATATATGAGAGCGGAACGAGGGATTCATAATTTATAAATAGAGACTGTTTTTAAAAATAGGAACGCCCATATATAGACGAACTGTCAAAAGAATTTTATTCTTCAGCGATCTGCTTTTCAGATTCCGGCATGTGGTCAAGCGCATAATCTATGCACTGGTTTATAAACTCGCTTCTGCTTAAATTATATTTCGATGACAATGTATCTATTTTTTCAAGCTTTTCAAAATCTATGCGAATTGTAATCGGATCCTTTTTATATTGTTTCGGAACAAAATTAGACATATCATAATTCACCTCTTGCGGTGAGTATATGCTCTATTGTATGCTAAATATAGATTCGCTATACGAATACATAAAAGCATACAAGAGGTGTTGTTATGAAAAATCAGACATGTTGTTTTACAGGGCATAGAAAAATACCGGTATGGCAATAATATAAATATATTGCCACGCAGCTTAAATCTAAAATTATAGAATTGATAAAACAAGGAGTAATATACTATGGGGCAGGCGGCGCTTTGGGATTTGATACCATGGCTGCGCAAGCCGTGCTCGAGTTAAAAAAACTGTATCCGCAAATTAAGCTTATCCTCGTGCTTCCGTGCAAAACTCAGACTTACGGTTGGAGCAGGGAGAATATAGAGATATATGAAAAAATCAAAAAAGCTTGCGATAAATATGTTTATACCTCCGATGAGTATACCAGCGGTTGTATGCAATATCGCAACCGCTATTTGGTAGATCACAGCGGATATTGCATTTGCTATTTAACAAAAAACTCGGGCGGTACGGCATATACAGTCAGATATGCAGAGAAAAAAGGGTTAAAAATTATAAATCTCGCAAGTTAAAAATAAAAAATCAAAACCGGTATAGCATTTGATGAAGTGACCCCAAAAAGTTAGACAATATTTTGCAGTAGAAAAAGTTCAAGCAACCGAAAGGGCTTGTTGTCTGTGGAGTGCAGGCGGCAGGCCCTT
>CALWWO010000095.1 GCA_944385265.1 uncultured Oscillospiraceae bacterium | reverse complement strand
ATTTGGAGTGAACGCCGTCGGTAATTATATTATCTGCATATACGTTGGCGTTTTTATCAAAGCCAAAGGTGATGATACGCCTGTCAAGACCGCGTATCGCGTCCATTGTGTTTTTATCATCGTAATTTGCTACGATATATCCTGTATCCGCAGGCACAGAGGCGGCAAATTTACGAAATGATGCTTTTATTTCGTTTATATCCTTAAAAAAATCGAGATGGTCGGCGTCGACATTCAATATCACAGCGATCGTCGGGAAAAAGCTGTGGAAAGAGTTGCAGTATTCGCATGATTCGAGAACGATCGTGTCACGTTTTCCAACTCTGTGCCCGGCGCCGAGCATAGGCAGGGTGCCGCCTATCATAACGGTGGGATCGACGCCTGCTGCCATGAGCATATGCGTGCACATGGAAGTGGTGGTGGTTTTTCCGTGGGTGCCCGATATGCAAAGGGAATTTTTGTAACCGAGCATTATGAAGCCCCACGCCTGCGCGCGCTCAAATACAGGGATACCGAGCGCTTTCGCCTCTGCGATCTCTGGATTATCGTCATGTACTGCCGCGGTGCGGACGATAAAATCCGCGCCGTGTACATTTTCCGCATAATGCCCTATCGTCACGTTGATACCGAGCGAGCGAAGATGCTCTACACTGGGGCTGTCGTTCATATCGGAACCTGTGACGATGATCCCGTTTTCATTCAACACCTCAGCCAGCGGCGACATGGAAACTCCGCCGATGCCGACTAGATGCCCTTTTTTGCCGGGGACGATATATCTAACAAGGTCAGCTGTATTCATAGCTCCTCCCAAAAAGTGTATTTGTTTTAAAACATATTGAACGGATCGATTTGACCTAAATAAGCATTATAATACGAAGAGATAAAATGCACAAGAGCGTAAAAAGGGGAAAAGTGACTGCTTTTGCGGAAAGATGCGCATAAAACGGCATACTAAAAGCCCGCCTGCAATGAGACGGGCTTTGCTGTTTAGCTTATTTGCCTTACGCGCCGATAGCGTTTTTGGCAGTGTTGACCAGAGCGGTAAAAGCTTCCGGATTATGGATAGCGGTCTCAGAGAGCATCTTGCGGTTCATCTCAATACCGGAGAGCTTGAGCCCATGCATAAAACGGGAGTAATTGATGCCGTTAGCCTTACATGCAGCGTTTATTCTCGTTATCCAGAGTCTGCGGAAATCACGTTTTTTAAGCTTACGTCCTACATAAGCGTAGGTGAGCGATTTCATAACGGCCTGGTTTGCCATTTTGTAATGGGTGGATTTCGCGCCCCAGTAGCCCTTGGCCATCTTTAAGATCTTATTTCTTCTTTTGCGCGTCATCATAGCGCCTTTGATTCTTGCCATCTTCCAAAACCTCCTTATTTATACAGGATCATGCGCTTAATAGCCGCTTCGTTCGTAACGTCGGCGTAGGTACCGTGACGGAGACCTCTTTTGCGCTTTGTGGTCTTTTTGTTAAGGATGTGGCTTTTAAAAGCGTGAGCGCGCTTTATTTTGCCGGTTTTTGTGAGATTAAATCTCTTTTTTGCCCCGCTATGGGTTTTGATCTTAGGCATAATAGTAAGAACTCCTTCCAAAATATAGTAAAAGCGAAATTCGCGGATATTGCCGGTTACTTGGTGTTTTTAGGGGAGAGGAACATAGTCATATTGCGCCCTTCAAGCTTGGGATTTTTGTCCACAGAGGCGATCTCGGCGCATTCATTGGCGAATTTGGTAAGAAGCTCTTCGCCGATCTCGGTATGAGTCATCTCTCTGCCGCGGAAACGCACGGATACCTTGATACGATTACCGTCTGACAAAAATTTCATGGCGCTTTTCAGCTTGACGTTAAAATCATTTATCCCGATACCGGGAGACATACGAATCTCCTTGACCTCGATGACGCGCTGGTTACGGCGTGATTCCTTTTCCTTCTTTGACTGTTCAAAGCGATATTTGCCGTAATCCATGATCTTGCAGACAGGCGGGACGGATCCGGGAGACAGCTTGACTAAGTCAAGACCGTGCTCCGTAGCGATCTCAAGAGCTTCAGCTGACGACATGATGCCAAGCTGAGTGCCGTCTTCATCTATAAGGCGGACCTCTTTGTCACGGATTTCCTCGTTGATCTGATGAGCTGTACTGGCTATGTTAAAACACCTCCGGAATAAAAATATGGACCGTTTACAAAAACAAAAAAGTGCGAAACACAAAGCGTCCGCACGTATCAATACGCATGTAGCCGGCAAAAGGGCTGCAATCGATATTGACGCCGACGCGCGATGCGGTCGGGTGAGAACGGAAGCTCCGTATCTGCTTTATTGTCCGGATAATTATAACAGCTAAAATACGCGCATGTCAATAGAAAATATAGAAAAATTTTTGCTTGCGGATTTCCCCGGCGGGGCGTATACCGAAAATAACCGCGAGATCGCGGTGTTTTTATAGACAGAACAGTAAAATGTGTGATATACTGAAGTGCATATTTTTTGTTTAAAATACTGAAAAAAAACTGCGCACGAAATGAGGACGCAATTCGTGCGTGATTCGTGCGCCGGCGCGTGAGGCGCGAATCGAAAGAATAGAAAATATTGAAATGCCCGGATCGCACGCCGCCTTTAAATCACGCGTAACAATCGTTTTAAAATATCCGGAAAAGGGAGTGCACCATATATGTCGGACAAGGGGAAGCTAATAGTTTTCGAGGGGATAGACGGCAGCGGCAAGTCTACACAATTTAAGCTTCTGTGCCAGCGGCTGGAAAAAGAGAATGTGCAGTTTAAAAAAATAGTTTTCCCGCAGTATTCGGAGCCGTCCTCAGCCCTTATAAGGATGTATCTGAACGGCGAATTTGGAAATGATCCCGAAGCGGTAAACGCATACGCGGCGTCGTCATTTTACGCGGTAGACAGATACGCGTCATATATACAGAAATGGAGAGAGCATTATCTTGGCGGCGGCATAATAGTAACCGATAGATATACGACGAGCAACGCCGTGCACCAGGGGTCAAAGCTTGCCGGAAGCAAGCGGACAGCTTTTTTCAAATGGCTGTACGAGTATGAGTTTGAATTGCTGAAATTGCCAAAGCCCGATCTTGTAATATATATGGACGTTCCCTTGGAAGTGTCACTAGCGCAGATGAAAAAACGCGAGGAAGAGACGCATACGCACGGCGACATACATGAGACCGATACGGAATATCTTGCAAAATGCTGCGAAAGCGGGCGTGAGGCTTCCGAGTATTATGGATGGAGAAGGATCTGCTGTGCCGATGGGAGGAAAATGAGGGACGCCGGCGATATTCACAGAGAAATTTACGAAATGTTGATAAAAATGCAGATAAGTAGGTGTATAGTGGAATAGAATATGTCTGGCTTGTCCGTTTTTTGCGGAAAAGAAGACGGAGCCCGGAAGACTCCGTCCAAAATGGCTTAGCAGCCGCAGTTGTTATCGCAACCGCAGTTGCTTCCGCAGCCGCAGCTGTTTCCGCAGCCGCAGAAGAGAATAAGAAGGATAAGTATGATCCAAAGACAAGAGTTGTTACCACAGTTGTTACCGAACATAAAAATACTCCATTCCGCCGCTGCGCCGGCTGTTATTTTAAATATATTTAAGCTTCTGCCGTGCGCAGATATCGGCAGAACATCACCGCCCGCAGTTTTAAAGGGCGGGGTACACAATTTGTGTATCCGAGATATTCTATGCAGAAAATCGGTTTCGGGTTACTGATACGGAAATCGGCATTTCGAAAGGATTGAAAAAGCATGTCTGAGAATAAAGATTTTTTAGATGAATTTTATAAAGACGAAGATAGCACGGGACAAACGGGAGATTTGGCAAGCGGCGGCGCGTCAGGCGATATGGGAGACGACTTTTTGTTTGGCAGCTCGTTTGTGGAGCGCGTCGATGCCGACGGTAATACTATCGGTGGACAGAGCTCGCCTCAGCTAGGAGAACAGCAGCCCATACAGCCGGATCTAACTTCAGAGGAGAAGGTGCAGCATATCGCGCGCACCGAAAAAACCGGGAGGACGGCGAGGACTGCCGGACACAAAAAAACTGCGAGGGACAGTAAAGCGGGCAATAATAAGTCATCCTTTGCCGCCGCGTTTTCGGGACTAAAAAATAAGGCTGTCGGCTTTGTGAACGCACAGGCGAAAAGTATGAAGCAAAAAAGCGATGAAAGAAAAGCCGCGCGTGATGAAGAGAGTCGTAAAGAGCATGCCGCCCATCGTATAGAAGAAGCGGAAGAGCAGGTTGAAAAAGCTGAAACCGGCAAAAAACGGCGCAATGACCGCGTTATACGGCGCAGAAGGGAAAAAAGCTTCGGCTGTCTCGGCGGGATACTGTACTTTCTGTTTATTGCCTGTATAAGCGTCGTACTGGGCTCGCTTGGCTGGATGTACGCGTCGGATATGCTTGGCATGAGCTCTGACGACGGCACGACTGTGCAGATCGTCGTACCGGATGATTTCACGATAGATTCTGTGACCGATACGCTGTATGATAACGGCGTAATATCGTATAAATTCCTGTTCAAATTTTACGCAAGCCTGTCGAGCGCCGACGAGAAGATAGAGCCCGGCACGTACGAGATAAATACGGCGAGCGATTACCGCGCCGTTGTAAACAATATGCGCGGTGAGAGCGGAACGCGAGCTACGGTCAAGGTTACGATACCGGAAGGTTATACGATGAAGCAGATATTCGAAAGGCTTGCCGAAAATGAAGTCTGCACCGAGGAAGAGCTGTGGAGAGCAGCTACGGAGTTTGATTTCAATTACGATTTCCTCGACAGAGAGGATCTCGGAAACCCGTACCGCCTTGAAGGGTACCTGTTCCCGGACACATATGAGTTTTATATAGGAGAGACGCCGGAAAACACCATAAGCAAATTCATTGATAACTTCGCCGCAAAATGGCAATCTGAATATACGGCGCGCGCGAATGAGCTCGGCATGACGATGGACGATATACTCATCATCGCCTCGATAATCGAAAGAGAGGCGGGACGCCTGGACGAAATGGGCTATGTCTCGTCCGTAATACACAACCGCTTGAATGCGGGCATGACGCTCGGTATGGAATCGACGCTGAATTATATAGCCGAGATGACGGGAGAGGAGATGTCAAGTGAGGTGGACAGCCCGTATAACACTTATATGTATACGGGATTGCCGGAGGGCGCTATCGCAAATCCCGGTCTCGATTCGATATATGCGGCTCTCCATCCGGAAAGCACGAATTATTATTACTTCGCGCTCGGAGCCGACGGATTTACGCACTTCTTTACGAATTACGACGCGTTCTTAGCGTTTACAAACAGCGACGAGTACGGTGGATAACGGCATGAGAAAAACGTTGGAGCTGCTATCGCCGGCTGGCGATATGGAGCGGCTGATCATGGCGGTGACCTACGGGGCGGATGCGGTCTACCTTGCAGGGCAGCGCTTTGGGATGCGCGCCGCAGCCGGGAATTTCGATCCCGATCAGATGAAAAACGCCGTGGAAATGTGCCACAGCCGCGGCGTGCGCGTATACGTGACGTGCAATTCCGTTATGCACAATGCTGAGGCGAGAGATATACCGGCGTTTATGGAACAGCTCGGCGATACAAATGCTGACGCCGTCATCGTTTCGGACGTCGGAGTCATGGCGATGGCAAAAAAATACGCGCCGAAGCTTGAGATACACATAAGCACACAGGCGGGCATCGCAAATTACGAGACGGCGAGAGCGTTTTATGATATGGGTGCCTCGCGCGCGATACTTGCGCGCGAGCTCACGCTCGACGAGATCGCGGAGATGCGCGCAAAGACGCCGCCGGAGCTCACGCTTGAGGCGTTCGCGCACGGAGCTATGTGCGTATCGTTTTCCGGCAGGTGCCTGCTGTCAAGCTATATGGCGGGCAGGGATCCAAACAGGGGCGCGTGCGCTCAGCCGTGCCGCTGGAAGTATCATATCGTCGAGGAAAAGCGCCCCGGCGAATATATGGAGATAACGGAGGACGGCGGGACGTATATAATGAACTCGCGCGATATGTGCATGATAGAGCATCTCGATAAAATGATAGATGCCGGAGTGTCAAGCGTGAAGATAGAAGGGCGCATGAAATCGGCTTACTACACCGCCGCTGTCACAAACGCCTACCGCCATGCAATAGACGCGGTGCTGGCAGGTGAAAAACCGGCGCAGGTGTGGATAGACGAGATGGATAAAATAAGCCACCGCCTGTACTCTACGGGGTTTTATTTCTCGGCTGAGGGTCCGGGACAGCATTACGGCGACGCGCATTACTATACAGATTATGACGTCGTGGCGCAGGTCGAAAATTGTACGGAGGACGGTGACGCCGTGCTCACGCAGCGCAATAAATTTTCGGTGGGAGAGACGGTCGAGCTGCTGTCACCGGACGGCGAGCCTGTGAGCTTTACGGTGGAGCATATGCAAAACGCCGACGGCGAGGACATAGACAGTGCGCCGCACGCGGTGATGGAGGTCAGAATGAAGTTGCCGCGTTGTGCGCCGAAATATTCGTTTTTAAGGCGGAAAAGAGCTTGACAAGCCGCAAAAAGATGATAAAATGTCATCCGTATAATGAAAAACGGCAAAGACGAAACGAGCCGGTCTTAAAAAGCCTTCAGAGAGAGGGGAGAAGCTGAAAACCCCTTGACTTTGACGCCGGCAGCCATTTCAGAGCCGCCCGGGGACGACCCGGGACGTGTTGTCCGCGTTAAGGACGCTGAGATGTCCGGTTCATCCCTATGGCAGAGGTTAGACTGCCGCGGGACTAAGGGACAATCAGGGTGGTACCGTGAAGCATCAGGCTTCGCCTCTGCGATATGGGGCGAAGCCTTTTTTGCTTTTGCTGCACACTGCTAGAACGGCATGTGCGCCATGAGACCGGTAAGCGCCGAGAGACCGGTACGCACGCTGCGAGAACGGTACACGCATACCGAAAG
>CALWWO010000094.1 GCA_944385265.1 uncultured Oscillospiraceae bacterium | reverse complement strand
GGCAGCTCGAGATATATGAAAGCGATACCGAAAAAAGGTATACAAATGCGCCGGTATCCGAATACGCTGCGGCTTGGAAAGCAAATGCAAACGGAGTTGACTTAAATAGGAATTTTGACGCGGGCTGGGCTGAGCTTGAGGGCAGAAGCGCTCCGTCGTCGGAGCGGTATAAGGGTACTGCTCCGGAAGATCAGGCGGAGAGCATAGCGCTTGCTGAGTATGCGCGATCTTACCCGTTTTGCGCTACCGTGAGCTACCATGCACACGGATGCGTTATATATTTCGACTACGGGGGCAATGAAGATACCGTAAAGAAAGCATATGCTCTGTCAAAAGCGGTCGAGAGCGTTTCGGGGTATAAAACCGTGACCGATAAGTCGCTCGATGCCGGGGGCTTTAAGGACTGGGCGATAGCTGAGCTTGAGATCCCGTCTATAACCGTAGAGATAGGGTGCTCTACCGCGCCGCTTGAGCAAAAGGAGCTGTATTCGGCGTATGAACGCAATAAAACCGTCTATCCGGCGGTAGCCGAGTGGGTGAAAAACGGATATTAAACAAAAAAGCTGCCGAAATTTTCGGCAGCTTTCTGCTTTTGCAGGTTATAATGTTTTAAGCATGTCCATAACAGGGTCGAGCCAATCACCGTCAAACAGCTCGATCATACCGGCGTCGCACGCAGCGGTCAGCTTGGGATCGATTGGGATGCGCGCAGTCGTTTTAATACCGAATTTTTCGGCTGTGGCTTCAAGATGGCTATCACCAAATATAGGGATCTTTTTGCCGCAGTCGGGACATACGGCATAGCTCATGTTTTCCACAATGCCCAGTACGGGGATATTCATGAGGTTTGCCATGTTCACGGCTTTTTCAACGATCATACCGACAAGCTCCTGCGGTGTTGTCACGATTATTATACCGTCGAGCGGGATAGACTGAAAAACAGTAAGGGGAACGTCGCCCGTTCCGGGAGGCATATCGACGAACATGAAGTCAACGTCGCCCCAGATAACGTCGGTCCAAAACTGTTTTACGACTCCGGCGATGACAGGACCGCGCCATACTACGGGATCCGTATCGTTTTCCAAAAGCAGGTTTACAGAGATAACGGGTATACCCGTTATGCTTTTAGCCGGATAGAGACCGAAACCGTCGGAGGTAACGCGCTCTTTTATGCCAAGCGTTTTCGGAATAGAGGGACCGGTGATATCGGCGTCAAGCACTGCCGCACTATAGCCCTCCCTGTTCATCAGGACGGCGAGCATGGAGGTGACGAGGGATTTGCCCACGCCGCCTTTGCCGCTGACAACGCCTATGACTTTTTTTATTTTGCTAAGCTCATGCGGCTTTTCTTTCTGTATCTCGGGCTGGCGGCGGCTGCTGCAATCTTCACCACAGGTGGAACAATCAAGTGTACATTCGCTCATAGAATTCATCTCCACTGTAAATATTTTATTGCTATTAGAATTATACAACTCTTTTCGAAAGTGTCAATATTTATAATTTGCACTATGCAAAACAGAATAAAGGTGTTAAAATATGGGGATAGATGAATATTTGCGGCGTACTGATTTTACGTGTGATTCGATTCTTGAAATATACTGACAGATAAAGGAGTTGCTGCCCATGGAAGAGAAAAAAACAATACTCAGCGGTATACAGCCGAGCGGCGAGCTTACGCTGGGATCATATCTCGGCGCTATAAAAAACTGGGTAGAATTGTCAAAGGAATATAATTGCTATTTTTGCATAGTCGATATGCACGCCATAACAGTCCGGCAAACCCCTGCCGATTTGAGGAGGAGGACGTTTGAGCAGCTTGCGCAGTATATCGCGTGCGGACTGAATCCGGAAGAGAACACAATGTTCATACAGAGCCATGTCCCGGCTCATGCAGAGCTTGCGTGGGTGCTGAATTGCTATACGATGTTCGGCGAGCTTTCCAGAATGACGCAGTTTAAGGATAAAAGCGCGAAGTATTCCGATAATATAAACGCCGGTCTTTTCACATATCCGGCGCTTATGGCGGCAGACATACTCCTGTATCAGGCTGATCTAGTCCCTGTCGGGATAGATCAGAAGCAGCATATAGAGCTTACAAGAGACATAGCGCACAGATTCAATGGGATCTACGGCGATGTTTTTAAGCTTCCGGAGCCGTTCATTCCGGAGGTGGGCGCCAAGATAATGAGCCTTACCGCGCCGGAAAACAAGATGTCAAAATCCTCGAAAGATCCCGGCGGATGCATATACATCATGCAGAAGCCTGATGAGATTATGCGCGCTTTCAAGCGTGCCGTAACGGACAGCGATACGTGCGTGAGATATGATCCTGAGAATAAAAAGGGTATCTCTAACCTTATGACGATATATTCGATTGCAACAGGGAAGACGTTTGAAGAGATAGAAAGAGAATTTGAAGGAAAGGGCTATGGTGAGTTCAAGCCAGCCGTAGGTGAAGCCGTTGTAGAGATGCTCAGACCAATAAGAGAAGAGGCGGAGCGTATACTTAAAGATAAGGAGTACCTGTCAAAAGTATACAGAGAGGGCGCGGCAAAAGCTGCGTATACCGCTGAAAAAACGCTTCGGAAGGTTTACAAAAAAGTGGGATTCGTTCAAAAATAAGCTGGACACGCTATAGGAAGAGCATATGTTTGATAATTTAAATATATTAAAAAATATTATATTGCCGCTTTTACTCGCCTTTATTGTAAGCTTTGCAAGCACGCCGCTGGTAAAAAGATTCGCCGAGAGATGGGGCGCCGTGGATATACCTGAAAAGCGCAAGGTGCACGATCATCCCATACCGAGAATGGGCGGACTTGCCATATTTCTCGCCTTTATTATCAGCGTACTGGCTTTTGCCGATATAACAAGGCAGGTGCAGGGGATACTGATAGGCGCTGTAGTGATAGCTGTTGTGGGAGCTATTGACGATATCGTACCTCTGTCTCCGATCTTAAAGCTTACCGTTCAGGTGATCGCGGCTGTAATAGCCGTATATTACGGCGTTGAGATAGAGATATTGTCAAATCCAAATATTTTCAGCGACGATCCCGTTCTGAATCTGGGCGCTCTGTCGATACCAATAACGATACTGTGGATAGTGGCGACAACAAATTCCGTGAATTTGATCGACGGACTTGACGGGCTTGCTGTCGGGGTGTCTGCAATATCGTCGATTACAATGATATTTATCGCGATTTTCGTCGCGGAATTCAATGTCGTAATACTGATGGCGGCTCTCACGGGAGCGTGCTTTGGCTTTATGCCATATAATCTGAACCCTGCGAAGATATTCATGGGGGATTCCGGCGCGCTGCTGCTGGGATATATATTGGGTACCGCATCGATAATCGGAGCGTTTAAATTTTACGCGCTGATATCGTTTATAGTCCCGTTTTTAGTGATAGGTCTACCGATCATGGATACGGCTTTTTCGTTTTTCCGCAGGATATTGACAGGGCACAACCCTATGAAGCCTGATAGAGGTCACTTCCATCACCGGCTTCTCGATATGGGATTTACGCAAAAGCAGGTCGTCGCTGTTATGTACGTCATAAGCGTTATACTCGGCATGCTTGCCGTGATGGTGGCGACTACGGGTGAGACGAGAGCGCTGCTTGTCGTCATAGTGTTTATTTTAGCGACAGCAGTCGTATATTGGCTTATGAAGACTCATCATAAAAATGAAAACCACAGTGAAGATAATGGCGGAAAATCATCGCATGAAGACGAAGAAAAACAGCGCCGTCAAAAATGACGGCGCTTTTAGGAACTTTGAACTAATCTTTTTTTAAAACGGAAAAAGCTAAAACGGCGAGGATGATCAAAAAATCCTCGTCTTTGCTTTCAAGATACAGCAGGAGAAGTATAACGAATATCAGTATATCGCTTATTTCAAGACCGGCGGGCAAAACAGAGGAAAAACTACCGAGAATATTATTTGTGAGGGATGAAAGTATGTTTTTCCCGTTGAATTGACCGGCTTTTTCTTTTCTACCCGGAGATGAATCAAAAAGCGGATCGACACGGTAAAAATTATTACTGCTGCCGATATAGCGGTTATAAATCTTTATCACCTCCAGAGAATTCAGAAATCGCTATTTTGGCAAGGTGAGCAAGTTTTGCGATTTCCACTGCTCTGTCTATTTTCTGCCATCTGTCCTGACGAAGGTATGGCTTAAGGGCGTCTAAAAGCTGTTTTTTGTCAGAGCCGGTCGAATTATATTCACCCATGAGCCTGCCCATTACCTTAAGCATTTTGGGGTCGAGATTCACCGTAGCTGGCGTGAGCTCCGGCGCCTCACTTTTATCATCACCGTTTTCTTCTTTGGAGGACATGGATTCGGAGAGAGAGCGAGCCATGCTGATAATCTTTTCCATTTCGTCAGGTGACGATAAAATACTGTTGAGTTTATCTTCAAAATCGCTCATAATTCCCTCCGTTTAAGATCGCGCTATTTTATTATGTCGGACAGTTGCTGAGCCAGTCGCGCTCCCGCTTCGGTCTGCATTATTTGAGAAACGGTTTTGCGTATAGAATCCATGTCGCCTTTTTCGAGTGCTTCGGAAAGGCTTCCGTTTTTCTCTAACATTGCCTTTACCTTTTGCCCGTCAGAAGAATCGGCGATTTTTTGGATATCGTCTTTTTTACTTGCAAGCTTTGCGCCTGAATCTGAGTTCAGAAGTTCTTCTGCGGCTTTGTTAAGATTTTTGTTCATTGTATAACTCCCTTAATTTACTAATACAGTATATTCAAAAAATTTGCAGAGGTGACCATAATGAAGATAATAGTTTTGTCGGATTCACACGGAAATACAGAGAATCTGTTAAGCGCGGTGGCTGTCACAGGTCCCGATATGATCCTGCATCTCGGGGATTTTGAGAGAGATTGCGCCGCGCTGAGGAAAAGCTTTCCGCAGATACCGCTGTATGCGGTGCGCGGGAACTGCGATATCGTTTCAAATGAAGAGCTCATTCGCGACGTGTTTTGCGCCGGAAAGCATATATATATGTGCCACGGGCATACGTATAATGTAAAAACCGGGCTGTCTTCCCTTATCAGGGGCGGAAAGGCAAACCGGGCTGATATAGTGCTTTTCGGGCACACCCATATACCGTACTATGATATCGTTGAAAATATGCACGTTATAAATCCCGGCACAATAGGATATGCCGGAAAAACATATGGTGTGATAGACATACGGGGCGGCGAGATATCGTATGAAGAGAAGAGTCTTATAGAACGATAAAAAGTATAACTATATCTTTATATAAACGGTAATGTCAGATAATGGGCTGATATTGCCGTTTTTGCATTTTATTTTATAATGCACCGGCATATTATTTGACCGATTTCGCTCAAAGCCTTGTCTATAATCAAATACAGAAAGAGAGGTGACGCCGGTGACAGTCTATATCGATGTCGTTTTCGCGGTAAATACGATCATAAATTACATAATACTTCTTGTAACGGCGAAAATATGCGATATACCGGCAAATCGGTGGAAAATAGCCGCCGGTGCGTCGATAGGCGGACTGTACTCGGTAGCCGCCGTTTTAAAAGGATATGGATTTTGGGAGCTGCCTGTCATAAAGTTGATTGCCGGCGCGGTAATGGTGCTTATATCTTACGGGCAGGAAAAGCGCCTCTTTAAAATAATGGTTGTGTTTTTTTCCGCTGCCGCTACTTTTGCCGGAGCTATTCTCGGAGTATCTTACATGAGCGGGAACGGTGACGCCAGTTGGATGTATAGACCAATCAGTACGAAGGTGCTCATACTTTCGTTTGCCGTATCATATGCGGTGATTTCAGTGATTTACAGGCGTTCAGGGCGGGATTTAACAGGCGGCGGCATATCGCAAATAGATGTGGAAATAGGAAGCTGTGCAGCGAGTTTCAAGGCGTTGCGCGATACGGGAAATTCTCTGTCCGAGCCGCTTTCAGGCAATCGTGTAATAGTAACCGATATAGCTACAGTCCGGGGGCTGTTCCCCGGAGAGATGGCGAAGGAAATGACGAGCGATATGCTAAAAAAACCTGTGCAGGCTCTGCAGCAGCTATATTTTAAGGACAAAAGGTACAAGTTCCGACTTGTTCCGTACAGAGCGGTAGGCATAAACGGCGGATTTTTGCTGGCTGTAAAGCCGGATAAAATATATGTGGATAAAAAACGGCGAAGGGATATACTCATAGCTCTATCGCCAAACAAGGTGTCAAGCGGCGAAAATTATTCAGCGTTAATAGGAGGGTAAACGAAATGAGAGGGATGTTTATAAGCGTTTATTGCAGGATCATGACTCTGCTTGGGAAGCTGCGGCTTATTTCGCCTGGTACTATAATGTACATAGGCGGGAACGAGACGTTGCCGCCGCCGCTTGGTAAAGATGAGGAGGCGCGATATATATCTGAGCTTGGCGGACAAAACTCAGAAGAGGCGAAAAAAGCGCTGATAGAGCACAATCTGCGCCTTGTAGTGTACATAGCAAAAAAGTTTGAAAACACAGGTATAAACATAGAGGATCTGATATCTATAGGAACTATCGGACTTATAAAGGCGATAAACACGTATAAATCCGATAGAAATATAAAGCTTGCCACATATGCAAGCAGGTGTATAGAAAACGAAATACTGATGCATTTGCGGAAAACGAACGGTCAGAAGACAGAAATCTCATTTGATGAGCCGCTCAATATAGATTGGGACGGGAACGAGCTTTTACTCTCTGATGTGCTTGGTACAGACAGCGATATAATAATGAGACCGCTTGAGGACGATGTGGATAAGCAGCTTCTGGTGGACGCGATAAACAAGCTTACAGACCGCGAACGGAAAATAATCATAATGAGATTCGGGCTGTTTGATACGAGCGAAAAGACACAAAAGGAGGTGGCTGATATAATGGGGATATCCCAATCGTATATCAGCAGGCTAGAGAAGCGCATAATAGGGAGGCTTAAGAGGGAAATAAGCAGGCATATTTAAAGGCGTTGAAAAGGGAAGAGGCGTATGGTATACTTTTCCGGAAAGGGGATCGTGCTATGGATAATATTTTGAGAGACATGTCGCTTGCTCCGGAGGGAGTAAAAAAAATAAACTGGGTAAAAGCGCATATGCCTATCGCCGCGCTTTTGGAAGAGCGCTTCAAGGCAGAGCGCCCGTTTGAGGGACTGAAAATAACGATGTCGATACATCTGGAGGCGAAAACTGCGAGAACGGCCATACTTCTTAAAACAGGCGGTGCAGACGTATATGCAACGGGGTGCAATCCGCTCTCTACGCAGGATGATGTAGCTGCCGGTCTTGCAACTTACGGCGTACATGTGTTTGCGTGGCACGGAGCGACAACGGAGGAGTATCACGACCATCTGATAGCGGCGCTGTCGTGCAAACCGGATATAATCATAGACGACGGGGGAGACCTTACGCAGATACTCTGCGATGAGCGCCCTGATCTCGCTGAAAATCTGATAGGCGGTAATGAAGAGACTACGACAGGCGTTCATCGCCTTAGGGCACGCGCTGCTGAAAACCGGCTGCCGTTTCCCATGATATGCGTAAATGACGCGCAGATGAAATACCTGTTTGACAATAGATATGGTACGGGGCAATCGGTATGGGACGGTATAATGCGTACGACAAACCTCATCGTCGCCGGTAAAAACGTAGTCGTCGCAGGATATGGCTGGTGCGGAAAAGGTACGGCAATGCGCGCAAAGGGCATGGGCGCGAAAGTGATCGTATGCGAGATAGATCCAGTGAAGGCAGTAGAGGCGGCTATGGACGGGTTTGAGGTTATGAAGATGCTGGATGCGGCGGCAGTAGGCGACCTGTTCGTGACGGTCACGGGCTGCCGCGACGTTATCACGATGGAGCACATACTTAAAATGCACGAGGGCGCCGTAATGTGCAACGCCGGGCATTTCGATGTTGAGATTGCAGTTGCAGAGCTTAGAAAGCATGCTCTTGAGATATACGAGGCGCGGCATAATATCGAGGCATTTAAGCTTACGAACGGCAAAACGGTGTATCTGCTTGCAGAAGGGCGGCTTGTAAATCTTGCCTCGGGCGACGGGCATCCGGCTGAGATAATGGATACGAGCTTTGCCCTGCAGGTGTTGTCTGCCGAATATCTTGCCAAAAACGCAGGAAAGCTTAAAAACGGCGTGTATGAGGTGCCGGCTGAGATAGATACGGCAGTCGCGGAGATGAAGCTCAAATCGATGGGCAAGGAGATAGATAAGCTTACAGAGGAGCAGTACAAATATATCCACTCCTCAAACGGATGATCTACGTCCGGCGCGGACAGCAGATTGCGGAAAAACGAGCCACACGGCTGCGAGATAAATAAAAAGTCATGGCATCGAATGAATGCCATGACTTTTTGCTTTGTTCAATATGCTATGCAGCGTCTCCGACCGTTGAAGACGAGCCGCCTGTATTTGCAACCTCGTCCGCCGGATCTGTTCTTTCAAGAACGACCTCCTCATATCCGAATATACGGTGTAAATCAGCAAGACCCTGCTGAAGCCGCGTATAAAGAGAAGAATTTACATATGTGTAATCGCCGGCTTCATATTCTGCGATGGTCTTGTTTATATCGAGCAGGCAATAATGACCGCTGTTTGACTCGTTTGGATGCGCTAAATACATCGGGGCGTAGTCGATATTCGTTATCGTCACCTCATCCTGCGTGATATTTTTCGTGATATCGATATTCACGATGGCGGTGAGATTGGTATAAGCCCCGTTCGTGAGCGTGGCGTAATTTTGATTTGAGATGAAATTGCCGAGCGAATAGACGATGTAGCCTGTGCGCGTCGTACCGTCGCCGTTGTCGATCTCGCGTATCTCCATCGGCTCGGGAACGTGCGGATGACCGCCAATAATCAGGTCAGCGCCCTCTTCAAACAGGAAATCGGCAAAAGCATCCTGCTGCTCCGTCGGGGTAGTCGTATATTCAACGCCCCAGTGCACCATAACGACGATGAGATCCGGATCCATAGCGCGGGCAGCCTCCATATCCTCTGCGACCATATCGTAATTGATATCTGTAAGACCGCCCATATAATCGTTATAATAGACATTCACAGCATACGGGTAAGCGTCGATTGAATTGAAGTTCGTATTATATGTGTAATTCAAAAATGCGACGGATATATCATTTATATCCTTGAGGAGAATGCCATTGTTTTCATCGCGCTCCTCCTGCGTCCTGTATGTACCCACATGGTCAAGCCCGGCTGCATCCAACACATCGAGCGTGACGTTTATGCCCTGCTGCTGCGTGTCGTTTGCGTGATTGCTCGCCGTAGCGATAAGATCCATTCCGACTTCTTTAAGACTATATGCAACGCCATCAGGCGAGCAGAACGCCGGATATCCTGATATGGGGCGGTTTGCCGTGTTAAGCGTCGTCTCTATACAGCAGGCGGCATAATCGGCAGCCTCAAAATACTCGCGTGCGTATTCGTACATATAGGTAAAATCGTACGATCCGTTGCGGTTATACGCGTCGTTATTGAGCGGCGTATGCTGAACGATATCACCGGCAAAGCACAGCGTAGCTTTAGTATACTCATCAACAACAACAGGAGTAGAGGATTCCTCGGAGACTGTATCAGATATATCCGGAGAGGAATTGCCTGTAAGATCTGATGAAATAGACGTATTTCCCGTATTCCGGCTTAAAAATGGTATGCTTATCCCGTTAGAAGTCAGAACGACCAAAACGATAGCAAAAACAAGACAAGTGGCAGTTATTGAAGCAATGACCTTGCCTGTCGAATTATTTTTCTTTTTCCTTCTTCTTTTCATGGTGTGCTCCTTTATGGGGATTTTTAGTAATTATATAACATCAAGGCGTAAAAATCAATTTTAATCAGAGATGAGATATGCAATTATAAAAACACGTCAAAAAATAAACAGCTCTATAAGCAGCACAATAGTGCAGCATGACACGGCGACTTTGAACAGACCGGCTCCAAGCCATGCAGCGGCAATACCGACAAATAGTGCGAGTGCGCCGGAGATGGGACTTTGAGTAGCCTCAAGAATTGCAGGGAACGTCATGACAGCCAAGGTTACATATGGGACATAATACAGAAACGACTGGAAAAAACGGTTTTTGATCGGTTTCCGTATAAGCGTCATTGGAAGGACGCGGATAGCGTAGCTTACGCCCGCCATAATGAGAATGTAGATATAAATATTGCGCGTCATTGAGTTTCCCCCTTATCCGGATCGCGCGGGAATAACAGCGCGGCAGCCGCTGCAATGACTACCGTGAGGATGATCGTGCGCGTACCGTCCGAAATCTGCGAGATGACAGGCAGATAAGCCGCGGCTGAGCTTGCGAGAAAGCACACCGCGATAAGACCTGCGATAATACGGTTTTCTTTTGCAGGGGGAATTATGACGGCGAGGAACATACCAAAAAGAGCGACGCCGAGAGCGCTCGTAAGGCGCAGAGGAAGCAGATCGCCGGCGATACAGCCGAGCGCCGTCCCTGAAGCCCAGAACGGGATGGACATCAGCATAGCTCCGTAAGTATAATTCGGATTGAGATAGCCGGGGCGTGTTATCGCTATTGCAAAAAGTTCGTCCGTGATATCAAACGCCATAAGCATACGGTGAAACAGCGATACGCCGGGCTTCATCCGCTGACCCATCGCACAGCTCATGAGAAGATATCTCGCGTTTGCAATAAATGTCATGATGGCGATTTCCAGATAAGCGGCGCCGGAGGCTATCATGGTAAAGCCTGCGTATTCACCGGCTGACGCGTTGCAAAGCAAGCTCACAATAAAGCTCTGCACCGGAGAAAGACCGGCGTTTTTAGCGGCTATCCCCAACGAAAACGATACCGCGAAATAGCCGAGACCGATAGGTATGCCGTCGTGCATACCGCTGCGGAAGATAGCTCTGTTATCAGCGGATTTTAATGAGTATGTATCGTTTTTCTTCATGTTTTTTCAGCACGCTCCTCCCACGGTCTCTTATTATAACGCCTGTATTCCCATACGTAAAGTCAATATTTCCTGGCTTTGCTAACAGCAGAAAGGATAGAGCGCGGCGGCTTTTTATGTTTGATTACTCTTAAAAGATAAGGAAAGGTGAGCTTCTTCCCGCATAAGGAACGAAAAAAGCCATTGCGGACTATTCGCAATGGCTTTAAAGGCGGTCATTTATCTTTTTTCTTCTTGAGTCGCTCAAAGAAACTGGGCTGTTTTGTGTAATTTTTACCTGTCATTGAGGCTTCAAACTGCCTTACAAGATCTTTTTGCTCGTTTGAAAGCCCCTTCGGTATCTCGACATGAACAGTCACGTACTGGTCGCCGCGCCCGTCGCGTCTTAGATTCGGGATACCTTTGCCCTTGAGGCGGAACACTGTGCCTGTCTGTGTCCCCTCGGGAATGGAGTATTTCACCTTACCGTCAAGCGTCGGCACCTCTATAGAATCACCGAGTATCGCCTGCGCGACGGTTATCGGAATTGTGCAGTAGACCGACGTACCCTCTCTTGTAAATATGTCGTGGCGCTTGACCGCGACCGTTATAAGTAAATCACCGGCAGGACCGCCGTTTTCGCCGACGTGCCCCTGACCGCGCAGCGAGATCGTCTGACCGTCGTCGATACCGGCGGGTATATTGACGGAAATCTTTTTCTGACGGCGGACTACGCCATCGCCGTGACACGTTTTACAGGGTTGATGTATGATCTTGCCGGTACCGTGACATTTCGGGCACTCTGCCGTTGTTTGCATGACGCCGAAAAGCGTCTGCTGCTGCGTTTTTACGTACCCGTTGCCGTGGCAGCTCGAGCAGGTCTCCGCCGTCGTCCCTTCTGCGCAGCCGGAGCCGCCGCAGGTGTCGCACTTTTCTATCCGCGCGACAGTTATCTCTTTCTGACAGCCGAAAGCAGCTTCTTCGAAGGTTACGGAGACGCCTGTACGTATGCTCTCGCCGCGGCGCGGAGCATTCCTGTTCTGCCGCGTATTTCCGCCAAAGCCGCCTGTGAAGAACGATGAAAAAATGTCGCCGAAATCAAAGCCGTCAGCGCCAAATCCCGCTCCTCCGGCGTTAAAGTTCGGATCGACTCCGGCGTGACCGTACTGGTCATAGCGCGCACGCTTGTCAGCGTCAGACAAAACCTCATACGCCTCGTTTATCTCTTTAAACCGCGCTTCCGCGTTTTTGTCGTCTGGGTGGAGATCGGGGTGGTTTTCTTTTGCAAGCTTTCTATATGCTTTTTTAATATCGGCGTCCGACGCGTTTTTGCCGACGCCGAGTACTTCATAATAATCTCGTTTTTGCTCAGCCATTACAAGGCTCCTTTCTTAGCCGATCACAACGCAGTAAAGAATCTCCGGTATGCCGGAGATTCTTTTTACCGCGCAGAATAAACAGCTCAAGGGAAATGAGTTTATTTATTATTGTTGTTATCGTCATCTACAACCTCATAATCGGCATCGTAATAGTCGCCGCCCGGAGCGCCGCCCTGCGGACCTGCGCCGGCATTCGGATCATAGCCTGCGCCCGGCTGCCCCTGCTGCGGGTTTGCCTGGCTGTAAAGCTTTTCAGATACGGCGTAGAAAGCTTTCTGAAGCTCCTCCGTCGCCATTTTGATCATTTCCGTATCAGTACCTTTCAAAGCCTCGCGCACCTTTGCAAGAGCGTCCTCGATGGTCTTCTTGTCTTCGGGCGAGATCTTATCGCCCATTTCAGAGAGGGTGTTTTCACTCTGATATACCATCTGATCTGCCTGATTGCGTACGTCTATCTCTTCTTTGCGCTTCTTGTCTTCAGCGGCGTACTGCTCCGCTTCGCGGACAGCCTTTTCGATATCCTCTTTGCTGAGGTTAGAGGAGGAGGTCACGGTGATATGCTGCTCACGACCGGTCCCGAGATCTTTCGCCGATACGTTTACGATACCGTTTGCGTCAATATCGAAAGTAACCTCTATCTGCGGTACACCGCGGCGAGCCGGGGCGATACCGTCAAGATGGAATCTGCCGAGTGATTTATTATATGCCGCCATTTCACGCTCGCCCTGGAGGACGTTGACCTCAACGGAGGTCTGGTTATCGGCGGCGGTAGAGAACACCTGACTCTTCTTTGTCGGGATCGTCGTGTTGCGCTCAATTAGCTTTGTGAATACACCGCCGAGAGTTTCGATACCGAGTGACAGTGGGGTAACGTCAAGAAGAAGGATACCCTCAACGTCGCCGCCGAGAACGCCGCCCTGGATAGCGGCACCTATCGCGACGCATTCATCGGGGTTAATGCCCTTGAACGGCTCTTTGCCGGTCAGCTTTTTGACAGCTTCCTGTACGGACGGAATACGCGTTGAGCCGCCGACGAGAAGTACTTTGGAGAGCTCAGAGGCTGAAAGACCGGAGTCGGAAAGCGCCTGATTTACAGGTCCCATCGTCATTTCAACAAGATGAGCCGTAAGCTCGTTGAATTTTGCTCTTGTAAGAGTTACGTCAAGATGCTTCGGACCTGTTGCATCCGCCGTGATATACGGCAGGTTGATATTTGTAGAGGTCACGCCGGAGAGCTCAATCTTAGCTTTTTCAGCGGCCTCGCGCAGTCTCTGCATCGCGACCTTATCAGTCGTGAGGTCGATGCCGGTGTCTTTCTTAAATTCACCGGCAAGATATTTCATAATACACTCGTCAAAATCATCGCCGCCAAGACGGTTGTTACCGGCGGTAGCGAGGACTTCGATAACGCCGTCGCCGATCTCAAGCACTGATACGTCGAACGTACCGCCGCCGAGGTCGTATACCATGATCTTCTGATCGGATTCCTTATCAAGACCGTAAGCAAGCGCTGCCGCTGTCGGCTC
>CALWWO010000093.1 GCA_944385265.1 uncultured Oscillospiraceae bacterium | reverse complement strand
GACAGCAATATTTCTGATGGATTTGCGACTTCTATAAGCCCTGCGCCAGCCATTTCAAACATCCCAATCTCATTTGTTGAGCCGAAACGGTTTTTGGATGCGCGTAATATTCTATAGCTGGTAGATTGCGCACCTTCAAAATTCAATACGCAGTCCACCATATGTTCTAAAACTTTGGGACCGGCGATTGCCCCTTCCTTATTGACGTGCCCGATTATAAAAACTGTTATATCCTCTCCCTTTGCAAGCTGCATAAGGCGCATTGTACATTCTTTTACCTGACTTACGCTGCCGGGGATCGATGTCAGTTCGTCATTATATAACGTCTGTATAGAATCTATTATCAAAATATTAGGACGGACATTATCCGACGCGCTCAATATATCCGAGAGATTTGTTTCACTGAGCACGTAAAGATTTTTGTTGTTTACCGACAGACGTTCCGCTCTCATTTTGAGTTGGCGTTCCGATTCTTCGCCGGTAACATAAAGTATTTTGAGTTCAGATGAAACGGACGCGCAGATCTGAAGAAGCAACGTGGACTTCCCTATTCCAGGAGCCCCTCCTACGAGCACGACAGAACCTTTCACTGCACCGCCGCCTAAAACGCAATCGAGCTCTCCGAGTCCCGTTGTAAAACGAGATTCATATTCGGGCATAAGCTCGCTTATGGGCAGCGCCTTTTTTTGCGAGGCTTTATAGAGCTTAGCCGAGCTTTGAGAGGGCTGTGCCTTTTGTTCTACCAGCGTGTTCCAACTGCCGCAAGCTGGACATTTTCCAAGCCATTTTGGATATTCGTTACCACATTCTGTACAGAAAAATACAGTTTTACTTTTCATTCGTATGTACTCCCTCGTAGAGATTTAAAAACAGCTCCAGCTTTTCCGCATAGCAGGATACGGCAACAGTAGCTATTTTAAGCTGATATTCGTGCGTATTAAGCAGCTTTTCCTCGCTATAATTTGATATAAATCCACACTCGATCAAAACTGCGGGACAAGATATATTGTTCATCAAATAGATATTTTCGCTTATCAAAGACGCTGTACGGCGATTATTCGGAATCAGATGCTGGAGCATCATATTTTGCATATACTCTCCAAATTCTTTACTGCCGTCTGTAGGCGCATATAAAACCTGGGCGCCGAACGGTCTTTCGTCGGGATAACAATTTTGATGGATGCTGATTAAAACGGCGTTTTCAGTATCATTGATTAAAGCAAGGCGCGCTTTTTGGTCAGCTGTTTTTTTAGTCTTTATCGTATCTGCTTGAGGAGGATATTCAATCTCTTCCGAATTGCGTGTCATTACAGTTTCAAATCCCAAGAAGCCGCAAAGCTGCTCTAATCTCAAAGCTATTTCAAGATTTATTACACTTTCGACTGTGCCCCTGTCAGAGACAGCGCCTCCGTCATATCCCCCGTGCCCCGGATCTATGATGAGGTTGAGCGGGATTTTTGAATAGCTGACGCCGCCACCTATAGCGCCGAGATAACTTACAGGCGCTATTTCGGATATTGACGAAAAGTAGGTTATGCTGCTAATACATATTATCACAACCAGTATTATAATTGCAATCTTGCGGGTGATTATAACGGCTTTCATTTAGTATCCTCCCCTAAATTTTAGTGCTATGAAATAATATGAATTTACATAGGCTTATATAATCAACTTGTCTGTTAACAACAGTAGAGAGGCGGACATAAAATGTGGCGTAAGGAATCATTCTTACTTTAACATATATTGTAAGGAGGAAATCACTTGGAAGACAATAAAAACAAGGCTGTATTAAACGCATCTGCTCAGAAATGCGACTACAAGAACGGCAAGCTGCCTAACTGCGCGCCTTTAGCCGCCGCTTATGTACCAATGCAGCAAGATAATACGCCGCGTTACGGGAACGCCGAGGCGCTTACACGTGGAACGCTGTTTCCTGGACTTGATCTGCCATTTATGAATATTGCGAATAAAAACAACCCTTATGCTGGTACGCCGTTGGGAGAGCTTATGGCGATCGATTTTGCAATAAAAGAGTTGAATCTCTATCTCGACACTCATCCGAACGATGCTGATGCTTTTGCTACTTTGAAAAGTTTGATAGAGCTGTCGAATGAGGGCAGGGAAAAATACACAAAGCTTTATGGTCCTATCATGGTAAAGGATCTTGAGAATTGCTCGTCATACACATGGCTCAACTCCCCGTGGCCCTGGGAATATTCAGAAAGGGGCGATAAATAATGTTTGTGTATCAGAAAAAATTACAATATCCGGTTAAAATAAGCAACACAAATCCTGCGCTCGCTAAGTTTATAATTTCACAGTACGGAGGTCCGGACGGAGAGCTGGGCGCCTCTCTTCGATATTTAAGCCAGCGGTACTCTATGCCGTATCCAGAGCTAAAGGGATTGCTCACTGATATCGGCGTCGAGGAGCTTGGGCATCTTGAAATGATCGGAGCAATCGTATACCAGTTGACACGTAACATGACTGTCGAGGATGTAAAGGCAGCTGGATTCGACGCGTATTTCGTAGATCACACCGCCGGGGTATATCCTCAGTTTGCTTCCGGCACCCCGTGGACTGCTGCGACGATGCAGGTCAAAGGAGATACTATCACGGATCTGACCGAGGATATGGCAGCAGAACAAAAAGCCAGAAGCACTTATGATAATATTTTAAGGCTTTCTGACGATCCTGATGTAAATAATGTAATCAGGTTCCTCAGAGAGCGTGAAATCGTACATTACCAACGCTTCGGTGAAGCAAAACGTACAGATTGAAAAATTATCGATAGACAGATTGAAAATTTTGTGGTACAATCTTTAAAGTTAGATTTTAACGTGAAGGTTTGAATTATGAAACGTGCTGCTAGATTAAATATTTATTGCGGGCTTATACTGCTTGCCGCGGTCATTCTTGTAGCCGTTTTTGTGGTATTTATCATAAGCTCCGGCAATAGCGATGCGCCGGATACGGACATAAGTGACAGTGTTTCCGTGCAAAGTGATACGTCTACAAACGAACAGGGTCTGACTATATCAGACGGTGAAGAGGAAATGAGCGGTGGAGGTCAGCCGGGCGCTGTGGGCGGCAATCAGACAGACGCCTCCCCTACCCAATCCGAAAAGATAGACGATATATATCCGGATGTAATCGGTATATATTTGCCGGCTGATAATGGCAGCGCTGCGCGCAAGTTGATTTCAGGATTTTCGTCTTCAAGAGTTGCTGGGACAGATATCGATTGCTTTGAGGTGATCGCTTCTCAAGAAGAGCTGCTGGAAGGAGAATCTTTCTCTTCTATTTGGAAAGACGCATGGACTTCTTATAAAGATACGGAAAATTCAAAAATAGGTTTTCATATTGAATTTTCAATTAGCGACGGAACTGAAATCTCGAAGACGCTGCTGAAACCGAGCGATGCTGACGAGTTCTTTGAATACATAGAGGTATATATGTATGACGATATAAATCAGACGCCGGGAGTGTGGTATACCCATTTGTCTGATGTTGATATAGATGATGAGACCATTATTTCATCAATAAAGCTTACTTCGGGCGCGGAAGTTACAGAAGTTGGCGACATATATCTGACCTGTTTTGTGTATAATGGTTTGAATAATTTTGATAAAGACGGAAACTATATCGGCGTTTCGTCATATAAAATAACTATAGCCAGAGATTGACCGAAAATTATATTTGTTGTATGGCATGACTGAAAGCCAACGCTATTGTCAATAAAATATACATTTGCCCTCTTAGTTGCTCTAGGTGAGTTAACTACAAACGTCTTATTGTAAGGTTTTTGTTTTTTGTATTTTGGCAAAATCGGTTAAAATAAAACAAAGAAATCAGAGAATTTTACATGTAATATATACTGAAAAAGATGTAATATAAACAGCATGAGATTAAATATCGTTAGTGTAAATTGTAGATGATTTGTTTTACTAAAATCATTTTAATCATATTTTTGCCGTTGAATCAAATTTGTGCCAGAAAGGCGTACATTTTGCTTGATTATTCTTAATATTACATAAATACGATTTGCAAAAACTCCATATTGTTTTTAAAATGATATGTGAAATTAAAGTTCACCCGATATTGATGCGCCAGTGTTGGAGAGAAATTTTGAGGTACAGCCAAAATAAAGTTTCTTTACTTTAGGTTGCTCGCTTTCGCGTATCGGCTGTTGCTAAGTACATTCTACCCTTGTTAAGATTGATTTGGCCCTGATCTTAATTTTAGCACGGTAGAATAAAAAGCATGACAGTGTTGAGCAAAAGCGTTCTGAGATTTCTAAAACGCGGTGCAATCAGCTTTATCGGCAAGCTAACTTATCTATGTTTATTAAAAAAGGAGTGATAGTCTAGCGAGTATATTTCTTAAAATAAACAAATTTTAAAAATGAAAGAAGGTTAAGATTTTGCTCAAGTACATTTTAAAAAGAATTTTGTTGGTAATTCCTACGATACTAGCTATTTCGACGATAATCTTCCTGCTGCTGCACTTCGCCCCCGGCGATCCTGCCAGAATTATTCTTGGCGACGGTGCTGACGCAGAATCTATCGCCCAGTTAAGAGAGGAATTAGGTCTTGAAGATCCGCTGATCGTACAGTATGGTCGTTTCATGTATAATACGTTCATTAGATTCGACCTCGGCACTTCTTATAAAAACAATATGCCGGTTGCGGATCAGCTTTTTGATCGTTTCCCAACTACGTTCTTCCTTTCAATGATGGGTATGCTTGCTACCGTATTAATTGGTGTTCCGCTTGGTGTCCTTTCGGGTGTTAAATACAACTCGATATTCGACCGTCTTGCCAGCGGCTTTGCGTTCCTAGGTACATCAATGCCAGATTTCTGGTTCGCACTTATGCTGTCACTGCTCTTCGCTTCCAAGCTGGGCTGGCTGCCGGCAACTGGCTGGTACGGACCAAAGTATTGGATACTCCCTTCACTGACGATGGGTATTCACGGTACAACGACTCTTCTCCGTTATACACGTTCAGGTATGCTTGATGTTATTCGTCAAGACTATATTCGTACCGCACGTGCAAAGGGTGCAAGTGAGAGATCGATAATTTGGCATCATGAGCTGCGTAATACGCTCATTCCGGTCATAACCCTTATCGGCGCTCGTATTGGTATGTCTCTTGGCGGCTCGGTTGTTATTGAAACAATATTCTCGATTCCTGGCGCTGGTAGATTTATGCTTGATTCTATAAACTACCGTGATTATCAAACTGTTCAGAGCATAGTCATTTTCACATCTATGGTATCATGTCTTATGAATCTGGTCGTTGATATAATTTACGGATTTGTTGACCCGAGAATCATGGCACAGATTCGCGGCAACAAGAAATCTTCGTAAGGAGGGGTGTTCAATGGCAAATAACGTATCTACAATAAAAAAGAATGATGCTGCTTCTTCAACAGAAGTTGCTAAAAAGAACTCTATGCTTGCGGAAACAGCCCGCAGATTTATGAGAAACAAGGTGGCAGTATTTGCATTTTGTGTTCTGATATTCCTTGTCTTAGTTGCAATCATTGGGCCGTTCATCGCCCCGTACGGGATGGATGAGCAAAATGTTGCAAACCGCCTTCAGGGCATAAGTGCAGAGCATTGGTTTGGTACTGACGACCTTGGTCGTGATGTTTTCACCCGTATCATCTACGGTGCGAGAACTTCTCTGCTGGCTGGTTTTGCAGCAACGACGATGGCGATTATCGGCGGTATGATCCTTGGATCCTGTGCCGGTTATTTCGGTGGTGTGATTGATACATGCGTCATGCGTTTCGTTGAGCTTATGATGGGTATCCCTGGAAACCTCCTTGCTATCGTTCTCTGCGCAGTTCTTGGCGCCAGCCTTACGAACTGTCTTATCGCAACTGCTATCTCTACTGCCCCTGCTATGTCGCGTATGATTCGTGGTCAGATACTGTCTGAAAGTACAAAGGAATATATCGAAGCCGAGCATATGATTAACGCAGGCAACTTTAGAATCATATTCTCGCATATTCTTCCGAATATTTCCTCTACTATCATAGTTCAGTATACGATGGGTATTGCTAACGCTATCATGATGTGCTCAGGTCTGAGCTTCATCGGTCTTGGTGCGCAGGCTCCTACCGCTGAATGGGGCGCGATGCTTTCGGGCGGCAGAACGTATATCCGTGTTGCTCCTCATATCTGTATTTTCCCGGGTGTTGCAATCATGATGACTGTTTTCAGCCTTAACGTTATCGGCGACGGTCTTCGTGATGCTCTTGACCCGCGTCTTAAGAATTAGGAGGTGCTGTAATGGAAAACAAAAAGTTACTGGATATAA
>CALWWO010000092.1 GCA_944385265.1 uncultured Oscillospiraceae bacterium | reverse complement strand
TATACTCGACTTTTCCGATGTAAAGGGTCAGGAAAATGTTAAAAGGGCGCTCGAGGTCGCCGCGGCGGGTGGGCACAACATAATGCTCGTCGGCTCGCCGGGTGCGGGAAAGAGCATGCTCGCAAAGCGGCTGCCCGGGATTTTGCCGGATATGAGCAGAGAGGAAATGCTTGAATGTACCGAGATACATTCGGTCGCGGGACTTACAAGCGGCAGTATGCCGATAATCACTCAGCGCCCGTTCAGATCACCGCATCACACGATATCAGCCGCCGCGATGGCAGGCGGACTGTCAAACCCCCGCCCGGGAGAAATGTCGCTCGCGCATAACGGCGTGCTGTTTTTGGACGAGCTCCCGGAGTTTTCGCCGTCTGTACTTGAGACGCTGCGCCAGCCGCTGGAGGACGGGTCGGTGACTATATCGAGAGCTTCCGGAAGCGTTACGTATCCAAGCCGCTTTATGCTGGTGTGCGCGATGAATCCGTGCAAATGCGGATGGTACGGGCATAAATCAGGACGGTGCAAATGCTCGGAAAGCGCCGTGAAGCGGTACCACAGCAGGATATCGGGACCGCTGCTCGACAGGATAGATATTTTTGTGGAGGTGCCGTCGCTGGAGTATGAAGAGCTCAAACAAAAATCCGGGGCAGAATCATCGGAAATTATCAGATCGCGCGTAAACGCGGCAAGGCAGGTGCAGAATACGCGCTTTGCCGGAACGGGGATCGCGTCAAATTCGCAGATGGGCACAAAACAGCTCAGTGAGTTTTGCGAGCTCGACGATATATGCGAAAAGCTGATGAAAAGCGCGTTTGAACGTATGGGGCTTACAGCCAGATCGTACGACAGGATACTGCGTGTGGCGCGGACGATAGCCGATCTTGAGGGGAGCGGCGCGATAAAGCCCGCGCATATAGCCGAGGCTATACAGTACCGTACATATGACTTTACGCAGGACGGTAAATAGCAAAGCATGGCAGTAAACAGTAAGTGCTGTATTCGCTGTGCCACGGCTAATGAAAAGGAGCGGTATAGAAAATGGAGTTGCTGAATCGTATCCGAAAACCAAATCGAAAAACCCACTTTTCAAAGCTGTTGTTCATACTGCTTTGCTTTTCTGCTTAGGGTTAATTGTAGGGGCAATTATAAAACTGCTTGATATTTACACTACAAATCTTGGCAATATCTTCTCACAAATGTCTGTTTGGGTCTTCCTCTGCACTCTGATATCAATATACAGCAGCACGGCGGGGAGAGGCGCTGTCAACGTTTTCTGCTTTTGTTTTGGCATGTTGTCTGCATATTATGTGACAGCGGAAATGACGGAAAGCGTTTATTCGCATATATTTGTTTGCGGTTGGGCAGTATTTGCCCTCTTTTCTCCGCTGATGGGATTTTGCGTCTGGTATGCAAAAGGTAAAAGCTGGATTTCAAAAATTATTACTGCCGGCATTATTATTTTAACGCTGGCAGCTGCAATTGTATTGTTTGATAGGATTAGGATATCAGACATTGGATTTGTGATTTTAACAGGTTTAGCCCTGCTCAAAAATAAGGATTCATAAAGTTAAAACAAAGCGGGCAGGAGACCGAGCGTCAGACTTTCTGTTCGCTTTTTGCCGTAATCTGTTTGCCAAACTTTAAGTTAGTTCGCTTGCGGTAATTTTTTACCGGCGATTGACAATAGCAGACAGCGCTTTATTAAAACGCCAAAATGCCATACAGCGGTATGGAAGCGCCATAGCCTTTTTGCCACTTGGGTTGAGAGAGATGGCGCTTTTCCTGCCCGGCATGTGCTGCACGCCCGATTGATTTGAAGGGTATGTCGTGATATAATATCTGTCTAGCGGATAATGATCGCAGGAAGCGATTTAAAATGATAAATACGGAGCATGGTGCAATGGAAGATATAATTTTACTGAAACAGGGCGAGATCGTACTGAAAGGGCTAAACAGGCGCAGCTTTGAGATGAAGCTTATCGGGAACGTCAGGCGCAGGATGAAGCCTTTCGGTAATTTCAACGTGTACGCGATGCAGTCTACCATATATGTAGAGCCGCAGGACAGCCTCTGCGATATGGACGGCGCATTTGAGGCAGCAAAGACGATCTTCGGCGTCGTAGCGGTGTCGCGCGCGGCAGCTTGCGAAAAGGATAAGGACGCGATATTTGAAACGGCAAAGACGTATCTTGGAGACGCCATGATGAGCGCGGAATCCTTCAAGGTGGAATCGAAAAGGGCGGATAAAGCTTTCCCTATGACGTCTATCCAGCTCTCGCAATACGTCGGCGGGCTTATGGCTGACAAATTTCCCAATACGAGGGTGGACGTGCATAATCCAGAGCTCATAATAAATATAGAAATAAGGGACCGTGCGGCGTATGTGCACTGTGCGCCGGAGCCGGGCGCAGGCGGCATGCCGGTGGGCGCTAACGGGCGCGTTGTGTCGCTGCTGTCCGGCGGGATCGACAGCCCGGTTTCGACATATATGGCTGCAAAGAGAGGCGTTGCGGTCATACCGGTACACTTTTTCTCTTTCCCTTATACGTCGGAGCAGGCAAAGCAGAAGGTACTGGAGCTTGCACAGATACTCACTAAATACTGTGGCAGGATGACGGTAGAGATAGTACCGTTTACGCATATCCAGGAGGAGATCAGGGATAAATGCCCGGAGGAGTATTTTACTATCATAATGCGCCGCTTTATGATGAGGATAGCCGAACGGATCGCAAAGTCGAACGGCTGCGCCGCCATCGTTACGGGAGAAAATCTCGGGCAGGTCGCAAGCCAGACTATGGAAGCTATGGGCGTTACGGAGGAGTGCATAACGCTGCCTGTTTTAAGACCGCTCGTATGCTTTGATAAAACTGAGATAGTCGAACTTGCAAGGAAAATAGAGACGTTTGAAACGTCGATACTCCCGTATGAGGATTGCTGCACGGTGTTCACGCCGCGCCATCCGCGTACGAAGCCGAGAATAGAGGATGTTTTGGAGGTCGAAGGCACGCTCGATGTTGCGGGATTGGTGGACGAAGCGGTAAGCGGCATAGAAAGGGTGAAGCTGGAGCAATGAGCCATACGGCTGAAATAATCTCGGTAGGGACGGAACTGCTTCTCGGCAGCGTCGCGAACACCGATGCAATGGACGTTTCGCGCGCGCTGTCAGAGCTTGGAATAAACGTATATTTCCACACGGTAGTCGGCGATAATCCCAAGCGTCTGAAAAGCGCCGTCCAGATCGCGAAGACAAGGGCTGACATAATAATAACGACCGGCGGGCTGGGACCTACGTGCGACGATCTGACAAAGCAGACGATTGCGGAGGCATTCGGTAAAAAGCTTGTGTACGATGAGGTCGAAGGCGAAAATATAAAGCGCTATTTTGCGACGAGGCTGCAATCGTATACGATGACGGAGAACAATTTGAGACAGGCGCTGCTGCCGGAGAAATGCACTGTTTTCCATAACGAATGGGGAACGGCGCCGGGCTGCGCGTTTGAGGCGGACGGTATACATGTTCTCATGCTGCCGGGTCCGCCGCGGGAGTGCCGTTCAATGCTTGAAAACTGCGCCGTGCCGTATCTTAAACGGCTTGCAGATTCTGAAATACGCTCGCACAATATACATGTTATAGGGATGACCGAATCGGCGGTCGAGGATAAGCTGCGCGATATGATGCTGGCTCTTGAAAATCCGACGCTTGCGCCGTACGCCAAGGACGGCGAGGTCCTCCTTCGCGTTACGGCAAAAGCCGCGTCAAAGGACGAGGCCGATAATCTGATGCGTCCCGTGATAAAAGACGTGCTCAATATACTTGGAGACGTTGTGTACGGGACAGACAAGAAGAGCCTTGAAGCGACGGTGCTGGAGCTTTTGGGAGAGAAGGGGAAAACTCTCGCGACGGCGGAATCCTGCACCGGCGGGCTTACGGCAAAACGTATTACGGACGCCGCCGGAGCGTCGAGATCATATATCGGCGGCGTCGTGACGTACAGTAACGAGTCGAAGCATGCGCTGCTCGGCGTGGACAGAAATCTCATAGAGGAAAAGGGCGCTGTGAGCGCGGAAGTAGCCGCCCAAATGGCGAAGGGAGTCCGTCTCCGGCTCGGCTCGGATATCGGCATAGGGATAACAGGCATAGCAGGACCTGACAGCGATGAGAGCGGTACTGCGGTCGGCACCGTTTATATATCGCTTGCCGACGGGGTCACGGCGTACTGCCGCTGTCTCCATTTGGGCGCGGAGCGCGCCCGCGTCAGAAATTCCGCGGCGATAAACGCTCTCGATATGGTGCGCCGCTATCTTACGGGACTTGCGGTAGAGTGATTTGAATACGCGCGCGAGAGACGCGCTTTGCCGCTGACTGCCGGTGTATTGCACGGGGATGCGAGACGCTACGTATGCAGGAGAGAAGGATGGAGAGCCGTGAAAAAGTATAAAAACGATATAATACTTGTCGCGGTGATCCTGCTTGCCGCGTTCCTTACCGGCGCATATATCTATGCCGCGCGCGATACCGGGGCGTATGCCTTAGTTACGGTCGACGGCGACGAGATATACAGGCTTCCGCTTGACGAGGATATCACGATAGAAGTAGGCGGGGACGGGCGATACAATACGATAGTTATCGAAAACGGCAGCGTGCGCGTTGAAGACGCGTCATGCCCCGACCATGTGTGTATAAATCAGGGGCGGAAAATGTACGGCGGAGAGACGATAATATGCCTGCCGAACAGGATGGTTATAACGGTGGTAAGCGATAATGCACCGGATATCGACGCCGTGGTGCAGTAGGAGTGCATATGAAAGCAAAAAAAGTTTCCCTTTGCGGGCTGATGATCGCGCTGGCAATGATACTCTCTTATATAGAATCGCTGGTGCCGCTGTCATTTGCCGTGCCCGGTATAAAAATGGGGCTTCCGAATATCGTTATAGTTTTCGCACTGTACAAGCTCGGTCCGGCAGATGCAATCATCATATCGGCGGTAAGAGTTACGCTGAATTCAATATTGTTTGGAAACATGTACTCCTTTATGTACAGCATTGCGGGGGCTGGACTGAGCTTCGCGGTCATGCTTTTGATGAAAAAAACCGGGAAATTCAGTACGGTCGGCGTCAGCGTAGCAGGCGGGGTGTGCCATAATCTCGGTCAGATACTTGTCGCGGCGTTAGTGCTTGAGACAGGCGGGCTGATGTACTATTTTCCGGCGCTTTGCGTGTCCGGCGCGGCTGCCGGCGTGTGCATAGGCGTTGCCGCAGGACTTTTGACGGACAGGATAAAGGTATACGGCAAATAGGCGCATCGGCGACGGCAAATGGCTTATCCGCCAATAAAAAGCGCCTGCCTTGTGGACGGACAAAACGGTAAACGGCGGAAAAACAGGTAAATGATGCGCGCCTATAAAGATGGCAGGTACGCGGGCTTTGCGCCTTTTTTGCGGCGCAAAAAAGATGCGTCGGCGCGCGAAAAGGGTATCAAACAGCTTCGCAAGACGCTGTTTTTATTTGTACAAAAAGTCAAAAGCTTTTGTAGAGCCCTTTCAGAGAGAAACGGCAGGCTTGCGATTTTATTTATGCGTGGAAATGCAGGCTGCTTAAAAGGCGGATATGATTTCAGATTATACGGAGGCGACGGTATGGCGGGACTTGATACGGATGTCAGATATATAAAAGGGATCGGAGAGCAGCGCGCAAAGTCGCTGGGTAAGCTCGGCATATCGACCTTATATGATCTTGTGACTTTTTTTCCACGCGGATATGAGGATAGACGCAAGTTTAAAAAGTTAAATGAGCTCGTGCCGGGCGAAACAGTGTGCGTTAAGGCAATGGCTGCGGCGCAGCCGGTCGTCAGCCATATAAGAAAGGGAATGGATATAGTAAAGCTCCGAGTGGTAGACGGCAATATGTCCATGAATATAACTTTTTTCAATCAGGTTTATATTAAGGACAATATAAGGCAGGGCGAGACGTATTGTTTTTACGGCAAGGTGGGCGGCACGCTTCTAAGACCGGAAATGGTAAACCCGCTGTTCGAGCCGGAGGCTTCGGAGGGGATGATCACAGGTCATATCGCGCCGCTTTACCACCTCACAGCCGGAATAACTCAGAATATGATGACGAGGGCGGTTCGCGCAGGGCTCACTGCATGCGGCGATATGATGCCTGATCCGTTGCCGGACTGGGTGCAGAAAAAATATATGCTCGCGCAGTCGAGATACGCGTATGAGAATATACACTTTCCAAAAAGCTATGAGGAACTTGAGATAGCTCGGCGGCGGCTGATATTTGAAGAGCTTTTTGTGCTTGCAAGCTCGATGAACATAATGAAAAAGGGAAAAGAATCTCTGAAAAGCGAGCCGATAAAAGGAGAAAGCATCGATATATTTTTGGAAAAGCTGCCTTTTTCCGTGACAAATGCGCAGAGAAGGGCAATGGACGAAGTCGTGCGCGATTTAAGCGGGGGTGAGGTCATGAGCAGACTGGTGCAGGGAGACGTCGGTAGCGGCAAGACTGTTGTCTCAGCGTCGGGCTGCTGGTATGTGTGCAGCGCGGGGTATCAGGCAGCCGTCATGGCGCCGACCGAGATACTTGCAGAGCAGCATTTTAAAACATTTACTGGGTTTTTAGAGCCGTTCGGCATGAAAACGGAGCTTTTGCTCGGCAGTTTTTCAGCCAAACGCAAGCGCGAGGTAAAGGAGCGGCTAAAAAATGGCGATATAGACGTTATCATAGGTACACACGCGATACTTTCCGAGGATGTGGAGTTTAAATCATTGGCGCTCGCCGTGACGGACGAGCAGCACCGCTTTGGGGTAGAGCAGAGGGCCGCGCTCGTGTCAAAGGGCGAGCACGCAAACGTGCTTGTAATGTCGGCGACGCCGATACCACGGACGCTGGCGCTTATAATATACGGCGACCTTGACGTCTCCGTCATTGACGAATTGCCGCCCGGAAGGATGCCGGTAGACACCTTTGCGGTAGGAGAGCGGATGAGAAATCGGGTCTATGCGTTTATCCGCAAGCTCGTGGGAGAGGGACGGCAATGCTATATAATCTGCCCGATGATAGAGGAGAGCGACGGCGGAACTGAGGAACTCAAGGCGGCTGTAAAATATACGGAGGAGCTTAAAACAAACGTGTTCCCCGATCTTCGGATAGAGCTCATCCACGGGAAAATGAAGGCGAAGGATAAGGAGCGCGTTATGCGCAGCTTCGCCGACGGAGACGTGGATATACTGGTGTCGACGACCGTCATAGAAGTGGGCGTCGATGTGCCGAATGCGGCGCTCATGGTGATAGAAAACGCCGACAGATTTGGTCTAAGCCAGCTTCATCAGCTGCGAGGGCGCGTAGGACGAGGCAACCATAAGTCGTACTGTATAATGTTCGAGGGAGCGGGAGGCGACGTTGCAAAACAGCGTCTCAAGGCGCTGTGCAGTACAAACGACGGATTCAAGATATCGGAGGAGGATCTCAAGCTGCGCGGACCGGGCGACTTTTTCGGCTCGAGACAGCATGGACTTCCGGAGCTTAAAATAGCGAGCTTTGCCGAAAATATGGATGTGCTCACAGCGGCGAAAAACGCGGCGGACGAGCTGTTTAAGGAAGATCCGGAGCTTGAAAAACGCGAAAATATAAAGCTTAAAGCTTATATCGATAAAATGATGAAGAGCTGCACCGGTACGTTCAACTGAATATAAGGATGAGGACATGATTTATCATGTCCTCATTTTTTTGTGCCCGCCGCCATATAATTTATCGGAGGCGATGCCGGTGAAACGCAGTAGGGCGTTATTTTTAAATACGATACTTCTGACCGCAACGTCGCTGCTTATGCGCGCGGTCGCGCTTGCGTTTCAGGTGTATCTTTCAAAAACGATAGGCGCTGCTGGGATAGGTCTATATATGCTGACCATGTCGGTCAACATGTTTGCAGCGACATTTGCAATATCGGGGATACGCTTTACAGCAATGCGCCTTGTTGCCGAAGAGCTCGGCAAAAGAAACAGCGACGGGATAAGGAGGGCTGTGAGATACTGCATGGTTTATGCGGTATTTTTCGGCTTGCTTGCATTTGGGATATTATATAATTTTGCGGAGATAATAGGCACGCGTTTAATAGGCGACGAGAGGACCGTCCTATCGCTTAAACTTCTTTCGTTGAGCCTGCCGTTTGTCGCTGCCGCGTCTGTTTTATCGGGGTATTTCACAGCCGTGTGCCGTGTAGTAAAATCCGCCGCCGTACAGACGATAGAGCAGCTATCGAGAATTGTTATCATAATCCTGCTGCTCTCTATGACGGGCGCAAATAACGTAGAAATGTCGTGCGCTATGGTCGTCCTCGGCGGAGTAGCCGGGGACGCCGTATCGTTCGTACTACTGTGGATCACATATAAAGTAGACAGCAGACGGTATAAAGGGAAGGGATCAAAAACAAAAGGTCTTCAAAAACGGCTGCTCGGCATTGCGCTTCCTCTCGCTGTTTCGGCGTATGCCAGGACGGCGCTTTCCACGGTCCAGAATCTGCTCGTGCCGCGAGGATTTCGCAAATCGGGTGCATCTGCGGAGAAATCACTGACAGATTACGGAATGATACAGGGGATGGTTTTTCCGGTCATAACGTTTCCAGCTGCGTTTTTCACCTCTCTGGCAGAGCTTTTGATACCTGAGCTGACAGAGGCGCAGGTGACGGGCAATAATGAAAAGATACAGCAGCTATCCTCGAAAATATTGAAATACTGCCTGATATTTTCAGCCGGAGTGGCAGGCGTGCTCATATGTTTCGGCGGAGATCTGTCGCAGATGATATACAAAAGCGGCGAGGCGGGCGAATATATAAGGGCGTTTGCGCTGCTTATGCCGGTGATGTATTTAGATACTGTTACGGACGGAATATTAAAGGGGCTCGGCGAGCAGCTTTATTCAATGAAAATAAACGTGCTGGACTCTCTGCTCGGCGTTTTCATGGTATACACGATCTTACCGGAATATGCTATAGATGGATATATTTTCATATTATATTTTTCCGAGATATTTAATTTCAGCATGAGCGTATACAGGCTGAACAAAAAGACAAGTATAAAAATTGCGCCGTCCGACTGTGCAAAAACCGTACTTGCCGTATTTTCAGCCGGAAACATAGTCGTATGCGTGATGAGACTGCTGGGAATATGGGAACGCACGCACACGATCGGCTCTGTAATATGGATGATTGTGATGCTGATTTTGTATTATGCGCTTTTGAAAATGTTCGGCTGCATAAACAAAAAAGACAGAGAGTGGCTTGAAGAGCTTGTTATGTAGCAAAGGGGGCAAGGCCCCCTTTATTTTGATATATCAGGTGTTATCTCTTGCAGTTTCTCTTTCACGGAAGAGCAGAGAGATGCACCAAATAGCAGCAAGCCCGACAAGAGTATAGATCACTCTGCTGACGGAGGAAGTCTGTCCGCCAAAAAGGTAAGCGACTATGTCAAATCTAAAAATGCCGATGCTTCCCCAATTTATACCGCCGATGATAGCAAGGATCAGGGCGATTCTGTCCATAATCATGATTTTATGACCATTCCTTTCGTTAAAATAAAGGCACAACCTTTTGCTGCATGCTTAATATTCCCTGTCCTCAATGAATTATTCATACATGAAAAGCGCAGCGTTATTCCGCACAAAGCATATAATTATATTATGGACGTGTCGATACATGAGATAAACGGTAAATTTTAGTTCAAAAAGAGAAAAATGTGTTTAAAAAAGAAAAAATGTGGTGTATAATTAAAAACCTGTGGGATAAGATAAAATAAGACTTACTGCAAGGTTGGTGAAATTAAATGAAATACATACTTGTGATAGGAGACGGGATGGCTGATAATCCGGTGCCGGAGCTCGGCAATAAGACACCGCTTGAATACGCCGATATCCCGACGATGGACGAGCTTGCGTCCAAGGGCGAGCTGGGAACAGTAAAGACCGTGCCTGACGGGCTTCCAGCCGGTAGCGACACTGCGATACTCTCCATATTCGGCTGCGATCCGACATGGTGCTATACGGGAAGAGCTCCGCTTGAGGTCTCGGCTGAAGGCGTGAAGCTGAACCCGGGCGACGCTGCGTATCGCTGCAATATGGTGACATATGAAGATGCGGACGTACCGTTCGGCGAAAAGAGGATACTGTCGCATAACGCAGGCTCGATAGAGGGCGATGAATCTATAGCGATAATAACGGCGCTATTTGATAACCCGGTGTTTAAAGCGGCTGCTGAAAAAGCCGGTATATCCGTATTGAAATCTCCATCCTTCCGCCATTTTGCGATACAGAAAAACGCCGATATAAAAGGGATCAAGCTGATCCCGCCTCACGACCATCTCGGCGAAAAGATCGGCGAAATACTGCCGAGCGGCTGTGATAACGCCGCCGTGCTGAAGGAGCTTATGATACTCGCGCATACGATACTTGACCATCATCCCCTCAACGAGGCGAGAAGAGCAGCCGGAAAGATGCCTGCAAACGGCATATGGTTCTGGGCAGAGGGTACCGCCGTGGCGCTGCCGAGCTTTGTCGAACATTATAATAAGACCGGCGGCGTAGTGTCCGCCGTACCGCTTTGCCACGGTATAGCAAACCTTGTAGGACTTGACATGATAAGTGTTGAGGGCGCCACCGGCGAGCTTGAGACTAATCTCGAGGGCAAAGTGGACGCTGCTATGGAGGAGCTTAAAGATCACGATTTTGCCGCCGTCCATTACGAGGCGCCCGACGAATGTACGCATAACGGAGATCTGCCGGGCAAGCTGAAGGCGATCGAGTATCTTGACAGAAGAGTTGTAAAAAATCTCAGGGATAAGCTCGACGCAGCCGGATACGATTACAGAATGCTGATATTGAGCGACCATAAGACGCTCACCTCAACGAGAGGGCATGACGGGACGCCTGTGCCGTTTCTTATTTATGACAGCAGGAAGGATGCAAACACCGGCATGAAATATTCGGAAGAGTGCGGACTTAAGGGACCGTATGTGGACGTCGGAACGGAATTGATGGCGAGGCTGTTTGAGCTTTGATATGGACGCTGTAACAGAATACGCTTATGCGAAACTGAATATCTCGCTCGACGTCGTGTCGAAAATGGAGGACGGCTATCATAATATGCTTATGGTAATGCAAAGCGCCTCCCTTTGCGACGAGGTCAGGATAAAAAGAACGTCGGGCTGCGGTAAAATATCGGTAAGCACGAACAGACCTTTTTTACCGCGCAATGAAAGAAACATAGCCGGAGCGGCTGCAAAAGCATTTTTGAGCTTTACCGGAGCAAACGGCTGGGACATATCTATAGATATAAAAAAGCGTATCCCCGTCTGCGCGGGACTCGGCGGAGGAAGCAGCGATGCCTCCGCTGTGCTGCGCGGTATGAATATGACGTTTAAGGC
>CALWWO010000091.1 GCA_944385265.1 uncultured Oscillospiraceae bacterium | reverse complement strand
GACGAGGAGGCGCGCAACGAACTCGTTATGGAGATGCAGATGCTGGAGCGCGAGATATGCGCCGTAGCATGGCTTCTCGGAACGGAGAGCGTATACGCGATGAACTCAAAGCTGGAGGGCGCGCGTTTTGAGGGACTGTCCGTATTCGTCAACGAGTGCTACTTTGTGGAATAACAGTCCGGCACAAATAAATATCACCGCGTCATAAATATTACCACGCCCTCGCTTGAGGGCGTGGTAAATGCGACAGATCATGTCGTCTCACGACACTTTTCGGAGGTATTGTGAATGATAAAAAATTTAGATGTTGAAATTAAGCAGCCCAGGTTGGATCTGACGGACGGTCTTGTATATTCGCATGTAAAAGCACCGCTTACAGGAACGGAGCTTGATCTGAAAATGATGATAATGCGGGAAAGCCCGATAGGCAGACCTTTTGGAGAAAAGCCGCCTGTAAAGCCGTGCATCCTCTGGGTGATGGGAGGCGGCTGGCGCGAATGCCCGCGCGAAAAGTGCATTCCGTTTCTTGTCGATTTCGCCCTGAACGGATACATTGTCGCCGCAATCCAGTACAGAGTGACAAGCGAGGCTATATGGCCGGCGCAGATAACCGACGTCATGACTGCCGTCAGATTTCTGCGTGCAAATGCCGATGAATACGGCGTAGACACGGAGCACATAGCCGTCATGGGTCTCTCGGCAGGCGGTCACCTCACGGCGATGGCTGCCATGAATCCGACTAAGTATGCGACGGAGGAATGGAATGGATATTCAAGCGAGATACAGGCTGCCGTCGATATGTTCGGACCTGCTGATCTGTCAGTGATAGAAAAGCAGAAAAAAGAATCGACTGTTCCCATGCCGGCAATAAAAAGGTCGGAACCGTCTGTGTCGGCTGAGGAACTGCTGGTGGGCGGCAAAATGTCGGAGCATCTTGACGTTGCCTATGACGCAAATCCGATAAACCATATAAGTGAAAAAACATGCCCCCTGCTTATACTGCACGGAGACGCAGATGCGCTGGTGCCGCTGGAGCAAAGCGTTATGCTGCACGACGCGATGAATGCGGCGGGACACGATACCGATCTTTATGTATTAAAAGGCGCCGTGCACGGCGGACATGAATTTTTCCAGACCCAGGTAAAGGGAATAATTTTCGATTTTCTCGATAAGCATTTAAAAAATGCTTAAATTCTATATTCTCTTTCTTTAGATGAGAGGAGACGCGCAGCCTAATACTGCGCGTCTTCTCTCATCCCGTCAAATTTTCCAAAATTTTCCTTCAAATATTCAAGAAACATCGCGGCAGGTTTTGGCAACGGTTTTCCCCCGTGCCAGAATACATATATGATTATCTTTCCTAAATTCTCTTTTATCGGGATATATGCGATATCAGAGTTATCCTCCGCCCTATCCGTTCCATGTGATCGAAGTACGAACATGCACCCCAGATTCGATCTTACATATTCACCAAACACGGGATAGCTTGTTGATATCAAGGACCTCGGCTCAAACCCGTTCGCCCTGCACAAGGCCAGGACGGTTTTCCACATCTGGGTGTTCTCATCGGCGACAAAAATTTTCTCGTTTTTCAAATCGGCTATCGAAATGGATTCATTTTTCGCAAGCGGATTTTTTCTCGACATCATTACCATAATGTCGCTCTCCTTAAGCTTTATTCCGTTTACATTTTCAATTTCAGGCGGTTCGGTCGCGATAAACAGATCGTAATCTTTCAGACGGACGCCGTCGTTAAAATGCGATATTTTAAAAGTGACATCAGGGTAGAGCATTTGGAATTTTATTGCGCATTCATTAACTAAATTCGCAGCCAGACCCATAAGCACATTCACTCTCCCGTATGGCTCTCCCAACGCCGAGCTTACGGTGCTGACGCTTTCGTCAATGGCACGCAGGGCTTTTTCGATGCCATCATAAAATCGCTTGCCGGCGGCGTTCAACTTTATTTTATTATGCGTCCTGTCAAACAGCTTTACACCCAACTCTTTTTCAAGCTTCGCTATAGTATGCGAGACCGACGAGGATGGCACGATATAATACGCCGCAGTCTGTGATATATTTTCTGTTTTCGCCGTCATGACAAAATATCGAAGTTGAAGAAGCTCCATATCTATCCCCTCTCTAATAAAATATTAATATTATTATAACATATTCAGCGAGGCTTTCGCTATGCTTTTCTATTCATAGCGCCATGTTTGATTTTGTAATGTACAACTTATTTGGCACGTGATACTTTTAGTATAATAGATATTTTGTAATCACAATTTATATCATCGCACGCGCAGCAGCATTGCCGGTGTTTATCCGGATATGCGCCGTTTTCATAAGCTTATGCATATATTTTATCGACGTGCGATTTTAGCAGTGTTATAATATTTAATAATTTACAATAACTGATCAAAAGGAGGCTAAGCAAACACATGGCAATATTACAGGCTAAAACAAAATACGGAATTGTGGAGGGGCTGCCCGCATGGAATCAGGCGTTCACCGTTTTTAAGGGTATCCCCTTTGCCAAAGCCCCTGTCGGCGAACTGCGCTGGAAAGCTCCGCAGCCGCCGGAGGCATGGGACGGCGTGCGGCAATGTTACAAATTCGCACCGGCGGCGATGTCCGGCGGTAAGGAAAAAAGAGCGCCGGACCCTGTTTTCCCTGCTGATTTTTTCGTGGGCACAGGTGAAATAAGCGAGGATTGCCTCTATCTCAACGTGTGTACGCCGGCAAAATCTCCCGATGAAAAGCTCCCCGTCGCTATGTACATCCACGGCGGCGGATTCATGGGCGGACGCAGCTTCGGCAATGCGTTTGACGGCAACGGCTTCTGCAAGCGCGGTATGGTATATGTTTCGATCGCTTACAGATTGGGCGTATTTGGTTTTATCGCCCACCCTGAACTGAGCGCTGAAAACGAGCACGGCGCTTCGGGCAACTACGGCATCATGGATCAGATAGCCGCCCTTCGCTGGATCAAGGAGAATATCTCCGCTTTCGGCGGCGATCCGGAAAATGTCGCTATATTCGGTCAGTCCGCAGGCGGTATGAGCGTGCAGCGTCTCTGCACATCTCCGCTTTCCGACGGGTTGTTCCGCCGCGCCATAATACAGAGCGGAGGAGGCGGCCTCCAGCCGGGTGAGTCTATTTATCAGGAGTCGCTTGAGG